>CALPYQ020000125.1 GCA_943327965.2 Singulisphaera sp. GP187 | reverse complement strand
TGCAAGGCCAGTGCTTCTTGCCGAAGTTTTTGGGCGGCGTCATCACCCCGTCCTTGAACGCGGTAGCCTCCCAAACTGTGAACCGTTTGAGGCGTGAGACCCAAATGCGCTGCCACTGGAATGCCACGTTCCACCAAAAAATGCACCAACTCGGTGGTCCAACCGCCGCCTTCGAGCTTGACCATGTGGGCGCCTGCTTGCATTAAAACGGTTGCACTGCGAATGGCTTGCTCTTTGGATTCTTGGTAACTGCCAAATGGCAAGTCACCCAAAATCCAGGCCGTCCCTTGCACCTTGCGAATGCCGCGGGTGACACACTCCACGTGATAGCGCATGGTTTCTAGCGTGACACCCACCGTGCTAGACAAACCTTGGCAGACCATGCCCAATGAATCACCGACCAAAATACACTCAACGCCTGCCGCATCGGCCACCGCCGCAAATGTGGCGTCGTAGGCGGTCAGCATGGTGATTTTTTCACCCCGAGCGCGCATCTCATGCATGCGGGGCAAGCTGATGGGCTTGCGCCCCGCGACGGGCGAGGCGGGAGGCAAAGTGCCGTAGGGTGACGCGCTGGTGTTGCTCATAAATTCCTTGTCAGAGTTCTTGCGAAGATCAGCCGATTGAACTGCTTGAATTGTGCAGGGGTTTAATTAGCGCTTCATGCCTGGAAAGCCGCCACCGCCCATACCGCCCAAACCTCCTCAGCCACCCATGCCCTTCATGGCACCCAAGCGTTTCATCATTTTCATCATGCCGCCGCCCGACATTTTTTTCATCATGTCTTGCATCTGTTCAAACTCTTTGAGCAAGCGGTTTACTTCTTGCACTTGAACCCCAGCGCCCATGGCAATGCGCCGCTTGCGGGTGGCCTTGATCAGCTCAGGCTTGCTGCGCTCGCGTGGCGTCATGCTGTGAATGATGCCTTGCTTGCGTGCAATGTCTTTTTCGGCTTTGCCCAGGTCCATGTTGCCCGCTTTGGCGGCCAATTGCGTGGGCAATTTGTCCATCAAACTGGACAAGCCGCCCATCTGCTTCATCTGTTGAATTTGCGCCAAGAAGTCATTCAAATCGAAGCCGGTGCCGCTCTTGACTTTGGCTGCCAACTTTTGCGCGGCTTCCATGTCCACGCCGGCCGTGACTTGCTCCACCAAAGCCAAGATGTCGCCCATGCCCAAGATGCGCCCAGCATGTCGCTCGGCATCGAACACTTCTAGGCCATCAATTTTTTCGCTGGTACCGGCAAATTTGATGGGCGCGCCCGTAATTTGTCGCACGGACAAGGCCGCGCCACCGCGCGAGTCGCCGTCCATCTTGGTCAGCACAATGCCGGTCAGGGGCAAAGCATCTTTGAAGGCTTTGGCGGTATTGGCCGCATCCTGACCTTGCATCGCATCGACCACGAACAAAGTCTCAACTGGATTCAAGGCCGCATGCAATTCGCGAATTTCGGCCATGAGGGCTTCGTCAATGGCCAAGCGACCTGCCGTGTCAACCAGCAGCACATCAAAGAAATGCTTGCGCGCATAGTCGATGGCGGCCCGTGCAATGTCCAAAGGCTTTTGGTCGGGAGAACTGGGGAACCATTCGGCACCTGCTTGGGCCGTGACCGTTTTCAATTGCTCGATGGCCGCAGGACGGTAGACGTCGCCCGACACCGTCAACACTTTTTTCTTGCGCTTTTCAATCAGGTGCTTGGCCAGCTTGGCGGTGGTCGTGGTTTTACCGGCACCCTGCAAACCAGCCATCAAAATGACAGCTGGCGGTTGCGCCGCCAAATTAATGTCTGCTACGCCATCACCCATGGTGGCGGCCAACTCACGGTTCACAATGGCAACCAATGCTTGGCCCGGCTTTAGCGACCCCAGCACCTCTTGGCCCAGCGCCTTGTCTTTGACGCGCGCCACAAAATCACGGACGACAGGCAAAGCCACATCGGCCTCGAGCAAAGCCATCCGGACTTCGCGAAGCATGTCGGCCACATTGGATTCAGTGATCCGCGCTTGGCCACTGATTTGTTTAACAAGTAGCGAGAGTTTGTCGGTGAGGGCGGAAGCCATAAAGATTTTTTCTCATAAACCGTCAGGTTTTGAACACCATGCCAGATTGCAAGAGCTCAAAACGCTAAACTAGGAGTCATGATTTTAGCCAGTCCACCCGATTTGGCGATGTGGTTAAGCCTTTTAACTGCCATCGCTTATGCCATTCCTGCCTTGGTTGCGGAACGGATGGGCCCCAGTTTGGCCAAACGTTACCTGTGGCTAGCTTGGTTGTTGCACGGTTTCACCATCGGTTTGGGTCTGCTGGGCGAAACACCTCGCTTCGGATTTGCACCCGCCTTGTCTGTGACCGTTTGGTGGGTTTTAACGGCTTACGCGGTCGAAACCCAATATTTTCCACAACTCAAAGCCCGCTGGGCCATGGCCATCTTGGGCAGCGCAGCTGTGCTCATGTCTTGGATTTATCCTGGCCAAGCGCTTCAAGTCAGCGCCTCCATTTGGCTGCCATTGCACTGGGCTTTGGGCATCGCCTCCTATGGCATGTTTGCAGCCGCCGTCATTCATGCAGCCCTCATGACCAGTGCCGAAATTGACATCCGTCAGGGCAATGAAATTCAAAGTGGCCTGCCCTTGCTGACGCTGGAGCGTTTGATGTTCCGGTTTGTCTTGTTGGGCTTTATTTTGCTCACCCTGACCCTGATCGCTGGATTTTTATTTGGCGAACTTCTGTATGGGGCGGCAGGCGCGCATTGGAAATGGGATCACAAAACCGTTTTTTCCATCCTTTCTTGGCTAACTTTTGGCGCCTTGTTGGTCGGTCGTCACCAATTTGGTTGGCGGGGTCGTCGAGCAGTTCGCGTCTTGTACATCGGTTCAGCGTTTTTACTTTTGGCCTATGCGGGTTCGCGCTTTGTGCTTGAAGTTGTTCTAGGGCGCAACCTTTGAAAATCCTCATCTTCTTATTGGCTGTTTTGCTGGGTGTCTGGCTGTGGCGACGAAATCGTCTGGCCGATCAAAAACGTCGCTCACAAAACACAGAAAACGCCCCCGTCAAAGACGCACAAGCGCACACATCTTTGCAACCTAGCCCCATGTTGTCTTGTCAGCATTGTGGTGTTCACATGCCAGAAACTGACATGGTCAAAGGGAAAATGGGCGTTTATTGCTCGCCCGCGCATTGCGAAGCAGCCGCCGATCAAAAGGCCTAGTTCATGCCATGAATCAAGCGGCGGATCCTTATTGTTTTGACAAATGGCAAGACGGTTGGTGTCAAGGCGCTAAAGCTTGCACCTCTCCTAATTTTGGTCCTCGCCCACACCAAGCCGTCATTGACCTGATTGTGGTTCATTCCATCAGCTTGCCGCCTGGTGTTTATGGCGGTGGTGAAGTCAAACAACTGTTTACCAACCAGCTCGATTGGGATGCGCATCCTTACTTTCAAAGTATTCGGAGCTTGGAAGTTTCTTCGCACTTTTTCGTTGAACGCACTGGCACAGTGTGGCAATTTGTCAGCTGCAACGACCGGGCGTGGCATGCTGGCACATCGGCCTACCGCGGCAGAGACAACTGCAATGACGATTCGATTGGCATTGAGCTCGAGGGGCTGGAAGGTAACTTGTTCGAAGACTTGCAATACGAAGCTTTAGGTCGTTTGTGTGCGGCACTGGGTCGCCAATACCCCATTGCGCACATTGCAGGACACGAGCACATTGCGCCTGGCAGAAAAAAAGATCCCGGACCCGGGTTCGACTGGCAACGTCTCCAAAACAATGTGGCTTGGCCGTCTCAGTACTTTCCCGAATTTTGAAAATATTTTCGGAAAAATAAAAATATTTTTCGAAACTTTTTATGCCAAGCCTGCGCACCTTTTAGGCGCATTTTCGAAGGCTCAAGTTCATATGCCCTTTTGAAAAATATGTATTTGCAAGGCTTTGCGAAGGCAAATGCAAGCGAAGGCGCGCCGAATCTCATATCCCTCAAAAAAATGCATATTTAATGCGCTTTTCAAGCGATGCTTTTAGGGTGCGAAATCTGTGCCAAATTTGCCCCCCATTTTGTGGCTTTCGCTGACCGGTACGAACTTTTACAATCTGACCGCTGTACACTACCCCTAGTGGCTTGAATTCATTCCAGACCCCAGATATAGTGTCTCAACGTCAAAGACACGGTCAGGTGAAATGCAAGAATCCCACGCAATTTGACGCCCCTGTACAAGCTTGAAACCAACCCCTATTTGGTCTCAAATTTGTCAAGAAATTTGAACTGACATTGACTAATAAAAAACGCTATGCAAATTGAGCTGACTCCAACATCGTCAAACCCAGGCTACCTCGGCGCCAACGACGCCGCTTCTGCCAACCCAGCCGCCCCCCACGCTCTGGCCAACTACCAAATCATTCGCCGCAACGGTGCGGTGGTGCCATTTGAGCCGAACAAAATTGCAGTCGCTCTCATGAAAGCCTTTTTGGCAGTTCATGGCACACAAGGCGCAGCCTCAGCCAGCGTGCGTGAAGTGGTCGACAGCCTCACGCAAGCGGTCGTTCGCGCCTTGGTCAGATCACGCCCCGGTGGCGGCACCTTCCACATTGAGGACGTTCAAGACCAGGTTGAACTGGGCCTAATGCGCAGCAGCAACCACGAAGTAGCCCGTGCCTACGTGCTGTACCGCGAACGTCGCACACAAGAGCGCGCCCAAATCAAAGAAGAAAAAGCCGCTACCAGCAGTGCCCCAACTTTGCATGTCCTCGATGGTGGCCAACGCGTCCCTCTCGACATCAATTATTTGCAAGGCCTCATCGTCAATGCATGCCATGGCTTAGGCAAAGATGTCCAGCCCGACCCCATCGTGGCAGAAACCATGCGCAACCTGTATGACGGCGTGCCCATGGAAGAGGTTTACAAGGCGTCCATTTTGGCGTCACGAACCCTGATTGAAAAAGACCCCGACTACACCTACGTCACAGCGCGTCTGCTGATGCACACCATTGCCAAAGAAGTTTTGGGCAAAGAAGTGCTCTTAAAAGACATGGCCGAACACTACGTCGAGTACTTTCCCGGTTATGTCAAAAAAGGTGTGGAAAACGGTTTGCTGGACGAAAAGCTCCTGCAATTTGACCTTCGCAAACTGGCCACCGCCCTCAAAGCAGAGCGCGATCTGCAATTTGATTACCTCGGTTTGCAAACTTTGTACGACCGCTACTTCTTGCACGTGCGCAAAACACGCATCGAGCTGCCACAGTCCTTCTTCATGCGCGTGGCCATGGGCTTGGCCCTGAACGAAGCCGACCGCGAAGCACGCGCCATCGAGTTCTATGAAGTCTTGTCTTCTTTCGACTTCATGTCCAGCACCCCCACACTCTTTAACAGTGCCGGTTTGCGTTCACAGTTGTCCAGCTGCTACCTGACCACCGTGCCCGACGACCTAGACGGCATCTACGAGTCCATCAAAGAAAATGCTTTGCTGTCTAAATTTGCAGGCGGCTTGGGCAACGACTGGACACGCGTTCGCGCTTTGGGCAGCCACATCAAGGGCACCAACGGCGACTCACAAGGTGTGGTGCCGTTCCTCATAGTGGTGAACGACACCGCTGTGGCGGTGAACCAAGTCGGCAAGCGCAAAGGCGCAGTCTGTACCTATCTTGAAACATGGCACCTCGACATTGAAGAGTTCCTGGAGTTGCGCAAAAACACCGGCGACGACCGCCGCCGCACGCACAACATGAACACGGCCAACTGGATTCCCGACTTGTTCATGCGCCGCGTCATGGAAAAAGG
>CALPYQ020000124.1 GCA_943327965.2 Singulisphaera sp. GP187 | reverse complement strand
TCGGTTCAATCACTCTCGATGGGCGTGGCTGCTTTTGTGGGGGGGCAAATATTGGGCACAGATGGCGCGGGCAACTTAACCCACTATTGGATGGCTGCGCTCATAGGCGGCGGGGCCAGTTTGCTGAGCTACGTGATGGCCTCGAAACTCAGGCTGCATGGGGCGGCTAACTCGTCATAAAGCCTTTTTCATCAGCCCCTTCAAGATGGGAATTTATCAGCTTTTCCTAGCGAACGGTGGACTACTTGATGGTTTCAGAAGGTTAATGCAGGCGGGCTTGCTTTTAGGGAACCCGAAGCGCATAGTGGGTTCAACCCATCCCACCTACAAAACAGTGGGGTGGTTGTTTAACCGAGAGTACATCAGGAGGCTTTTTATGAATTTGACAATCAGTGGTCACCACCTCGAGGTCACGCCCGCGCTCAGAAGCTACGTCACAGGCAAGCTAGACCGAATCACTCGGCATTTCGATCAGGTGGTGGATGTGAAAGTTTTGCTCACGGTTGAAAAGCAAAAAGAGAAAGAAAAACGCCAGCGTGCAGAGTGCAATATTCATGTCAAGGGCAACGACTTGTTTGCTGAAAGTGCCCACGAGGACCTGTATGCCGCAGTGGACGACCTGGTCGACAAATTGGACCGCCAAGTGGTGAGGCATAAAAACCGCATTACCGACCATCACCACACCTCGCCCAAGCGAATGATGTGAAATAAAGCATCCTTTTGTGTGCAAAAGAACACAGCCGCACCCAAGGGTGCGGTTTTTTTATGCGGGTTCGCCCTAACATGGGTGCATAATCCGCCCTCGATATGAACAGACTTGCAAACATCCTTCCCGTTGAACAAGTTCTGGTGGGCGTTGATGCCACCAGCAAAAAGCGCGCTTTTGAAGAGGCGGGCTTGTTGTTTGAGAATTTGCATGGCCTTTCTAGGGCCTTGGTCACCGACAGTTTGTTTGCGCGAGAACGTCTGGGTTCAACAGGATTGGGCCACGGCGTGGCCATTCCTCATGGTCGCATCAAGGGGCTCAAGTCCCCCATGGCCGCTGTTTTTCAGCTGGCGCAAAGCATTGGCTTTGATGCGCCCGACGAGCAGCCTGTCAAAATTTTGATTTTTTTGCTGGTGCCCGAAGCGGCCACCCAAAAACACTTAGAAATTCTGTCTGAAATTGCGGAGTTGTTGAGCAATGCTTCTGTCAGGGACGGTATGTTGGTGAGCCCTTCTGCCCAAAGCCTGCATGCGCTCATCGCCCACTGGGCACCTGCAAACTGACCCCCCGCTTTAGCCTATCAACAAGTTGAGGTTGCGATGAAGCCTACCGCCGTCAGTGCCGATGCACTGTTTGAAGATCACCGGGGCAAGCTCAAGTGGCAGTGGATTGCAGGCCTTGGCGCTTCTGAACGTCGCTTTGATGAAGTGGCCGTCCGTGCCGCCAGATCGGGTGCCGACCTGGTGGGTTATTTGAATTACATCCACCCATACCGCGTGCAAATTCTGGGCGAACGAGAAGTAGCCTATTTAATTCGCGGCAACGACGAAGACTGTATCCGCCGCATTTCTCGCATCGTGACCTTAGAGCCGCCGGTGCTGGTTCTGGCCGATGGCCAAACGGCACCCGAAGCCCTGTTGCGAGTCTGTGAACGCGCACAAATCCCCATGTTTGCCACGCCGGAGTCCTCGGCCTTCGTCATTGACGTTCTGCGGGCCTACTTGTCAAAGCACTTTGCCGATCGCACCACCATGCACGGTGTGTTCATGGACATTTTGGGTTTGGGTGTTTTGATCACGGGCGAATCGGGTCTGGGTAAAAGCGAGCTGGGCCTCGAATTGATTTCGCGTGGCAACGGTTTGGTGGCGGACGATGCCGTCGATTTATTTCGCATCAATCAAACCACCATTGAGGCACGCTGCCCTGAACTTTTGCAAAACTTGCTGGAAGTTCGCGGCATTGGCCTGCTCGACATTCGGGCCATCTTTGGTGAGACCGCTGTGCGCCGCAAAATGCGCCTGAAACTCATTGTGCATCTGGTCCGCCGAGAAAATTTTGAGCGCGATTACGAGCGAATTCCCAGCGAGCCCCTCATGCAAGATGTGCTGGGCATTCCGGTCCTCAAGGTGGTCATTCAGGTGGTCGCGGGTCGCAACATTGCCGTGTTGGTGGAGGCCGCTGTTCGCAATACCATTTTGCAAATGCGCGGTATTGATACCTACCAAGACTTTATGCAACGCCAGCGCTTGGCCATGGGCAACGAATAAATTTGCAGGGAATTAGTGGCCGGTTTGGACTCATTCAAAGAGTGAGTCTGAGGGCACGCCTTAAATTCCGCCCCGATGGGGACAAGGTTTGCGTGTGCAATGGGCATACAAACTCAAGGCATGGTCCGCAATGACAAAACCCTTGGCCAAGGCCACATCGTGCTGACGCTTTTCAATTTCTGCGTCGTAGAACTCTTCCACTTTGCCGCAGTCTAAGCAGACCATGTGGTCATGGTGCTGCCCTTCATTCAATTCATAAACCGCCTTGCCACTTTCAAAGTGATTGCGGCTAAGCAAGCCGGCCTGCTCAAACTGCGTCAAAACACGGTAAACCGTGGCCAAACCAATGTCGGCATTGTCCTGCAGGAGGTGCTTGAAAACATCCTCCGCGGTCATGTGCCTTTGGGTCCCTTTTTGAAAGATTTCAAGTATCTTTTGTCGAGGAACGGTGGCCTTGAGTCCGGTGCTTTTGAGTTCGTCCATGAAAATTGGTTGGCAAATGAAAGAGAGGGGCAATGGTGAATTTGGCTCACCAGAGCCGAATGCTACCGCTACAATGAGTTAATCATATGGTCTGCCAAGCATCCATGAAAAAACAAAATCAAATATCTCAGCAAGTTTCTGGCCTTTTTAAGGGTCTTCCAAGCCTCATTCGACAGGGCCAGACAGTTGCTCAAGCACGTCAAGCACAGCGCGCCAATGGCCTGCGGCTTTTGTGTGTGGTGGGCGTGGCCTGCGTTCTCAGCGCATGCACCCTGCCGCGCCTTAACTTTTCTTCAGCGGCCATCCCTGTGCTGTACATCCCAGAAGTGGTTCAAGGTAACTTCATTTCCCGCGAGCAAAAGGAATTCCTCAAGCCCGGCATGTCGCGCCAGCAGGTCAAAGAGGTGTTGGGAACCCCCTTGGTTGCCAGCGTTTTCCACGATCAGCGTTGGGACTACGTCTTCACCATTCGCCGCCAAGGCGTTAAGCCGCAAAGCTTTACCCTCAATATTTGGTTCAAGGGCGATGTGTTGGAACGCGTAACTGGCGATGATTTGCCCAGCGAAACCGAATTTGTCACGCAATTGGTGGCCAAAAAAGCGGGCCTCAAAGTACCCGTGCTCGAAGCCAAAGAAGAAGACCTGCGCAAGTTCCCTGCACCCGTCCGCAAGGTCGAACCGGCTGCAGCCCCAGCGCTGCCCTTGCCCAGTTCTTACCCACCGCTTGAACCCGCTGCACGTTAAGCCAACCCATGACATCAGTTTCTGCAAATTCACAAGGCGCATCCATGCACGCAGTGGCGGTTGCCGGTGCTTCGGGCCGCATGGGCCAAATGCTGATCGAGGCCATCAGCCAAGCTGACGATTGCCGATTGTCTGGCGCCCTAGATTTGCCCAACAGCCCCGCAGTTGGAACCGATGCAGGTGCATCCATGGGCAAGCCCAGTGGCATCTTGGTCAGTGGCAACCTCCATCAAGGCCTGCAAAATTCTAAGTACCTGATTGACTTCACCCGTCCCGAAGGCACTTTGGCGCACCTCAAAGTGTGCCAAGCCTTGGGCGTCAAGGCGGTCATTGGTACCACCGGTTTTTCTGAAGCCGAAAAAGCCGAAATCAAGGCCATCGCCAAAGACATTGCCATCGTCATGGCACCCAACATGAGTGTTGGCGTCAATGTCACCCTCAAATTGCTCGAAATGGCAGCCAAGGCTTTGGCCACAGGCTACGACATCGAAATCATTGAAGCGCATCACCGCCACAAGGTGGATGCACCGTCTGGTACGGCACTCAAAATGGGTGAGGTCATTGCCGGCGCATTGGGCCGTGATCTCAAAGACTGTGCGGTTTATGCCCGCGAAGGCGTTACCGGCGAGCGCGACCCCTCCAGCATTGGCTTTGCCACCATTCGTGGCGGCGACATTGTTGGCGACCACACCGTCTTGTTTGCAGGCACTGGCGAGCGCATTGAGGTCACCCACAAGTCCTCAAGCCGCGCCACGTATGCGCAGGGCAGTTTGCGCGCTGTGCGCTTTTTGGCGGGTCAACAAACAGGCCTCTTCGACATGTTCGATGTCTTGTCTTTGAAATAATTGGGCGGCTGGCATGAGTCTGCTGACTTTTTGGGCGCAAGGGGACTTTGTCATTCGCTTTGTCGCCATTGCTTTGTTGGCGCTGTCGGTCAGCACTTGGGTGGTCATTCTCTGGAAATTCAGTTTGCTCAGGCGTGTCAAAGCCGATGTGCCGCAAAGCACCGCAGCCTTTTGGCAAGCGGCCCAGTTTGAAGAAGCCAACGCCCGAGTAGCCCAGTTTGACCGCGATCGCACCGTGTTGCCGCTACTTGAAGCCAGCCTGCTGCCCCTTGGCGGTACCTTGGCCGCTGCCGGTGAACGCCACCACCAACTCACCCGTGTACTACGAGACAGCCTGCAAAACACCCTCAATCGCCTGCAATGGGGGCAATTGATGCTGGCCACCGCTGGTGCAATTTCACCGTTTGTGGGCTTGCTTGGCACAGTCTGGGGTATTTTCAATGCCATGAGTGGCATGGCCGAGGCAGGCCAAATTACCCTTGACCGCGTGGCAGGCCCCGTGGGTGAGGCCTTGGTCATGACCGCAGCAGGCTTGGCTGTGGCCATTCCAGCCGTGCTGGCCTACAACGTGTTTGGCCGCACCGTGTCCCAAATTGAAGTGGTCTTGGAGGGTTTTGCGCAAGACCTTCTGAACCTGCTCACAGGCCGCCAAAATTAATCACCGTCATGGCATTTGGTCGCTTTCCCAGAACGCCTCAGGCCAAGCCCTTCAGTGAGATCAATGTCACGCCCTTGGTCGATGTCATGTTGGTCTTGCTGGTTATTTTTATCCTGACGGCCCCCTTGTTGACCAGCGCCATCCGTCTCGATTTGCCCCAATCCCAGGCCTCTCAAGCGGGCGAAGCACCTGAATCCATCACCCTCAGCCTAACAACAACTGGCGACATCTTCATCAATGACAAGCCTGTCAGCATGGCGGAATTGCCCAATGCCTTACAGCAAGTGGCCATCCAAAAGCCCCAAGTTGAAGTTCAACTCAGGGCCGATCAAGCGGTGCCCTACGGCCAAGTCTTGAACTTGATGGGCTTGGCCCAACAAGCGGGCCTGACGCGCATCGGTTTTGTCACAGCGCCAGGCGCAGCCCAAAGCCCCTAAACCCTTGTTTGTGAATTGATTCACACAGAACCGGCCATTTGCTGACGGACTGAGGCTTGAGCCCTCTGCAAACCCCTACAATTTGCACCATCATGCAAGACAAGTACAACCACCTCGAAGTTGAGCCCGCGGCGCAAAGCCAGTGGAACGCTCGCGATGCCTACCGCGTTACTGAAGACGCCAGCAAAAAGAAGTTTTACGCCTGCTCCATGCTGCCCTACCCCAGTGGCAAGCTGCACATGGGCCACGTGCGCAACTACACCATCAACGACATGCTCACGCGCTATTTGCGCATGAACGGCTACAACGTGCTGATGCCCATGGGCTGGGACGCGTTTGGTTTGCCTGCCGAAAACGCAGCGCTCAAAAATGGCGTGCCACCTGCCAAATGGACCTACGAAAACAT
>CALPYQ020000123.1 GCA_943327965.2 Singulisphaera sp. GP187 | reverse complement strand
GCATTTGGAAGGGGATAACGGCGTTGGCAAAACCAGTTTGCTAAGGATAGCCTGTGGTTTAAGCGCTTTAGAAGACGGCGAAATCCAATGGCAAGGTCAGGCGGTTTCAAGCAATATCGACGAATTTAGAGCCAATTTAGCGTATTTAGGACACCAATTGGCGCTAAAAGAAGACCTGACCCCCCTCGAAAACCTGCAATTTGATGCGGCCATGGCAGGTCGCCCATTGCCTTTGGCCGATGCCAAGGCTGCGCTGTCCCAGCTTGGCCTAAAGGGCCGTGAGCACTTGCCGGTTCGTGTTTTGTCTCAGGGTCAGAAGCGCAGAACGGCCTTGGGCCGTTTATTGTTAAGTTCAGCCAAGTTGTGGATTCTGGACGAGCCCTTCGTGGCTTTGGACCTCGCAGCTCAAAACGTTTTGACCGAAGTGCTCAATGCGCATTTAAAGCGGCAGGGCATGGTGCTCTTGACCAGCCACCAAGCGGTTTCGTTGGCGGGCCAAGGCCAATCGTACAGGTTGACGGCATGAGCGCTTTTTTTGCCATTGTCAAACGCGACCTTACTTTGGCCATGCGGCGCAAGAATGAGGTGATTACGGCTGTGTTTTTCTTTGTGGTGGTGGCCGCCTTGTTTCCCTTGGGCATTGGCCCCGAAATGAACACCCTGCGTTTGGTGGCGCCTGGTATTTTGTGGGTGGGCGCTTTGTTGGCCAGCATGTTGTCTTTGGGGCGCATGTTTGCGGCCGACTTTGCCGATGGCACTTTGGAGCAAATGTCCCTATCCCCAAATAGCCTTTCAATTCTTGTGGCTGCCAAAATTTTGGCGCATTGGTTACTCTCTGGTTTGCCCTTGGTGTTGTTGGCGCCTATTTTGGGCTTGCAATTTGATCTGTCTGCCAACGCGCTGTGGGTTTTAACCTTAAGTCTGTTACTTGGGACACCTGTTTTGTCTTTGATTGGTTCAATTGGGGCTGCACTGACCTTGGGCGTCCGAGGTGGTGATGTATTGCTGTCGTTGCTGATCTTGCCGCTTTATGTGCCTGCTTTGGTATTTGGCGCTGGCGCAGTGCAAGCCGAAATCAGTGGTTTAGGTGCTTCAGCACATTTGTCTATTCTGGCCGCCATGGCATTGGTTGCCGCAGTGTTCAGTCCATGGGCCAGTGCGGTATCACTTCGCGTTGCACTTGAATCCTAAGAATCATTCCATGATCCAGAAACTATTTCACTTCGCGTCCCCACAAAACTTTTACCCCTTGGCTGGAAAGCTGTGGCCTTTGTTTGCTTTGCTTGGCACAGGCCTGACAGTTTGGGGTTTGTGGCTCGGTATGTTTGTGGCGCCATCAGATTTTCAGCAAGGGCAAGGCTACCGCATCATTTTTGTCCATGTGCCTGTGTCATGGATGTCGATGGTCATTTATTTGGCCATGGCGTTTTGGGCCATTTTGGGCTTTACTTTCAACACCCGTTTGTCCGGCATGATGTGCCGGGCCTTGGCACCCACCGGTGCCATTTTTGCTTTTCTTTCTTTGTGGACCGGGGCTTTATGGGGCAAGCCCATGTGGGGTGCTTGGTGGGTCTGGGATGCGCGCCTCACTTCAGAACTCATTTTGTTTTTCTTGTACCTGGGTTACATCGCTTTAACCAGTGCCATTGACGATCCTAGGCGTGCAGACAAAGCCGGTGGTATCTTGGCCATTGTGGGAGCGCTCAATGTGCCCATCATTTATTTTTCTGTGAAGTGGTGGAATACTTTGCACCAGGGCGCATCGGTTTCATTGACCAAAGGCTCTAGCATGGCGCAAATTATGTTGGAAGCCATGCTGATCATGGGTGTTGCATGCTGGATGTATGCCGTTGCCATGGCGCTTTACAGAGTGCGCAGCATTATTTTGTTCCGTGAGCGTCATGCACAATGGGTGGCCAATTTGCCGGAAGTTCAAGCACTGCGAACAGGAGCTTCAACATGATTTGGAACAGTGCCGCAGAATTTTGGGCCATGGGCGGCTATGGCTTGTATGTTTGGGGTAGCTTTGGGGTGACCGCTTTATGCATGGTCGTTGAAATGATGTGGGTCAAGCACGCTCGTGGTCAAGCCCTCACCCAAGTTGTACAAGAATTGGAAGCAGCAGAAACGCAAGGGAAGGACTGGCAAACATGAAACCTAGACACCAAAGATTTTTGTTGATTGCCGTTGGCGTCAGTGCATTGGCCATTGCGGGCATGTTTGTTTTGAATGCCTTTCAAAGCAATTTGGTTTTCTTTTTTACACCCTCCCAAGTTTATAAGGGTGAAGCGCCCAAAGAACGCGCGTTTCGCGTTGGCGGTATGGTGAAAGAAGGCAGCCTGATCAAAGATGGTGAAAACATTCAGTTTGTTGTGACTGACTTTGCGCACGAAGTTCCTGTGAAGTACAAGGGCTTGTTGCCCGACCTGTTCATGGAAGGCAAGGGCGTGGTGGCGCAGGGTAAATTGTCTGAAAACAAGTTGTTTGCGGCCTCAGAGGTCCTTGCCAAACACGACGAAAATTACATGCCGCCAGAAGCCCAACATGCACTGGACCAAGCGGCTGCCGCCAAAGCGGCTCAATCTGTCAAGCCAGCCAATTGAGATTGCACCAGCAACGATATGACTTGCACCCAACACCCCAGAAAAGAGTATTGAATGATTGTTGAACTTGGCCATTTTGCTTTGATCCTTGCCGCGTGTGTGGCAATCATTCAAGGCGTATTACCGCTTGCTGGCACTGTGAATGATCATCAGCGTTGGCAAGCCCTGGCCAGGCCCACTGCCATTGTTCAATTTTTGCTCATCGCCTTTTCGTTTGGGGTGATGGCCAACGCGGCACTGTCCGACGATTTTTCGATCAAATACATTGCGCAACACTCCAACTCCTTGCTGCCATCGCAATACAAGTTTGCTTCAGTGTGGGGTGGCCACGAAGGCTCTTTGCTGCTCTGGGTGTTGATGTTGTCGGGTTGGACAGTGGCTGTGGCCTTGTTCTCGCGTTCACTGCCCCTGGCCATGGTGGCACGTGTCATTGGTATTTTGGGCTTGGTCTCAACGGGCTTCTTGATGTTCATCTTGATCACATCCAGCCCCTTCGAGCGCTTGTTGCCAGCGCCGCCCGATGGCCGTGATTTGAATCCTTTGTTACAAGACCCCGGGTTGGTCATTCACCCGCCCATGTTGTACATGGGCTATGTGGGTTTTTCTGTTGCATTTGCATTCTCCGTTGCAGCATTGCTTTCCGGCCGCTTAGATGCTGCGTGGGCCCGCTGGTCTCGTCCTTGGACTGTTGTGGCTTGGGTCTTTATGACGGCAGGCATTGCCCTCGGATCTTGGTGGGCCTACTATGAATTGGGTTGGGGCGGTTGGTGGTTTTGGGATCCTGTAGAAAACGCATCGCTCATGCCTTGGTTGTTTGGCACCGCTTTGATTCATGCCCTGATGGTGACCGACAAGCGAGGTGGCTTTAAAGCTTGGTCTGTGTTGTTGGCCATTGGTGCTTTTTCATTGTCATTGCTGGGCACATTCTTGGTTCGCTCTGGCGTGCTGACTTCGGTTCATGCCTTTGCATCCGACCCTAAACGCGGCGTGTTCATTTTGATTTTCTTGGCGCTGGTGGTGGGCATCTCGCTCACTTTGTTTGCATGGCGTGCACCCAAAGCAACCTTGGGCGGCAAGATTGGCTTGGTCTCGCGCGAGTCGATGCTGTTGGTCAACAGTGTGTTGTTGGTTGTAGCCACGGGCGCTGTTTTGTTGGGTACGGTTTACCCGCTCATTGTGGATGCCTTGAATTTGGGCAAGCTCTCAGTGGGTGCGCCTTACTTCAATGCTGTGTTTGTGCCGCTCATGGTGCCTGTGGTGTTCCTCATGGTGCCGGGTGGCATTGCGCATTGGCGTGAAGCGCGTTGGAAAGAATTGGGCACCGAAATGCGAGTCCCTGCCGCAGCCGCATTGGTTGCGGGTGGGGCTATTTGGGCCTTCACAGAGCGCGGCACTTGGCTAACCGGCATGGGCATCTCATTGGCCACTTGGGTGGTGGTGGGCTTGATCATGCAAATTGTGGCCAGGGTTAAAAAACCAGGCCGAATTCCACCCTCTTTCTGGGGCATGCACTTGGCCCACTTGGGCATTGCAGTGGTGGTGATCGGTATCACCATGGTCAAGGGTTATGAGGTGGAGCGTGATGTCCGAATGGGCATTAGCGACACAGTCAGCATTGAGAATTACAGCTTTGAATTGGTGGGTGTGTCCGAAGTGATGGGCCCAAATTACAAAGCCATTCGAGGCGAGGTCAATGTCACCAAAGATGGCAAGCCCTTGGAAGTTTTGTATCCAGAAAAACGCAAGTATTTTTCATCGGCCATGCCCATGACAGAGGCGTCCATCGACTCAGGACTTTTCCGCGATCTGTATGTGTCATTGGGTGAACCCATTCAAGGCGAAAAACCGCAATGGAGTGTTCGGGTGTTCTACAAGCCCTTTGTGTCTTGGCTTTGGTATGGCGCTATTCTGATGGTCTTGGGTGGCCTGTTGGCAGTCAGCGATCGGCGATATCGCAAATCTGCTGAGAGTTTGGCCTAAGCGTTTCAGGAATTCAACGTGAAAAAGTTTTTAATTCCTTTGGCGTTCTTCGTTGGCTTGCTTGTATTTTTAGCCGTTGGCTTAAACCGCAATCCCCAAGAAATTCCATCCCCCTTGGTTGGCAAGCCAGCACCAGCGTTTTCTTTGGTCACTTTGGATGTCAACGCGCCGCCATTTGGTCCGCAAGACATGAAGGGCAAAGTTTGGATGCTGAATGTTTGGGCCACTTGGTGTGTGGCGTGCCGTGAAGAACATCCGGTGTTGGTGGCTTTTTCCAGAGCCAATCAACTGCCCATTGTGGGCCTCAGCTACAAAGAAGTTCAAGCTCAGGATGAACCTTCAAATAGAAAGTTCACGCCCGAAGAAAAACTAAAGTTGGCCCGAGAGCGCAGTGAGTCATGGCTCAAGCGACATGGCAACCCCTACACCTTGTCTGTCTTGGACTTGGACGGTCGTGTGGGCATTGACTATGGTGTTTATGGCGTGCCCGAAACTTATGTCATCGACAAAGAGGGCATCATTCGATACAAGCGTGTGGGGGTGGTGACGCCCGAACTTTTGCAGTCCACTATTTTGCCCTTGGTGCAAAAACTCAACGCGTCTTAAGGTCCTCAGAAAGAATTCATGAAACTCACAATGCAATGCTTGAAGTGGACGACCGCGCTGACCTTGGTCTTGCTGACATTTTTCGGCTCGGTTCAAGCCAAAGAAGCTGCGCTCTTGGCAGAAGATCCATTGGTCGAAAAAAGATTGGTTCACATTTCTGAAGAATTGCGCTGCTTGGTTTGCCAAAACGAATCCTTGGCTTCGTCGCGGGCCGAGTTGGCCAATGATTTGCGCGAGGAAGTTCGCAAACTCATTCGACAAGACAAGAGCGATACGCAAATCAAAGAGTACTTGGTGGCGCGCTACGGCGATTTTGTTCTTTACAAACCTGAGGTGAAGCCACTGACTTGGGTCTTGTGGTTTGGACCATTTTTATTGTTGGTCTTGGGCGTTTTTGGCATGACCGTTTATTTGCGACAAAGACAGTCGGCGCAAACTGCGCAAGTGTCATTGAGTGATGAAGATCGTCGCAAGGTTCAAAACTTGTTGAAGTCTGGAGAAGCGCCATGAGCCCCAATGTTTTGTTCATCGTGCTGGCGCTGTTCTTGGTGGCGTGCGTTGCTGGTGTTATTTTGTGGGTCTTGTTGCGCCAACGTGCTGTGCCCACCTCCGCAAGTCAGGCCAAGGCCAACGCCAGTGTTTATCG
>CALPYQ020000122.1 GCA_943327965.2 Singulisphaera sp. GP187 | reverse complement strand
CCTTGAATGGGCATCAGCACACTGAGTGCACCAATCAAATCGCCACGTAAATCTTTGAGTGGCACCGCGATGCCTCTGTAAGACAAGTCAAACTGCTGCTCAGACAATGACCACCCTTGTTGCCGGATGCGTTTGATTTCTTTTCTTAAATCTTCTTGGTTAGAAATGGTGTAAGGCGTGTAGGCCGGCAAACTGTGCGTGGCAAACCATTCCTCTAATTGCTGGCTTGGTAAATTGGCCAACATCAACATGCCCGCTGATGTGACGTGTCCCGGCACGCGCGCACCCAAAACAAACCCAGAGTTCATCGCACGGTTGGGGCCGTTGCGCGAAACATAGATGACTTCGCCTTCATCCAAGACCGCCAAATAAACCACTTCTTGCAAACTTGCAGAAACTCTTTGCAGAACGGGCTGCGCAATGCGAGGCAATCTGGCGGACGACAAATACGACTGTCCTAAACGCATGATGCGCGGCGTTAACCAAAACTGTTTGGCATCACCGCTGACATAACCCAAATGTTGCAAAGTCAACAAATATCTTCTTGCTGCTGTTCTTGAAAGACCGCATCTTTCGCCAACTTGCTGCGCAGTCATGCGCGAGTGGTTCTCGTCAAAGGCTTCAATGACAGCAAGTCCTCGCTCTAAACCTGCAATCCAATCGCGCGCCAGCAAGGTTTCTGTTTGTGATGAACTTGCTTTGCTATTGGTCATACCAGTTTTCACTGACAACTCCATGTTTACCCTAAATTAGGTCGATCATCGCACACATATGTGCGCTTATCGCACGAATTTCCGACTAAAAAGCACCTTTTTCAAACAGCAGTGGGTACATTTATAAGTTGCTCACTTCAGTTGCTCTCACGTGTGTCGCAACCCAGTGTTCACTCAGCGCTAGGTCGTTTGTATGGCCTGGTTTTTCAGACTCAAGGAAAAGAAACTATGTCTATTCAGAAAATGACCCGCATTGCATTGGCTACTGTCATCACCGCTGGTGCTGCTGTGGCACAAGCCCAAGATATCAAGATTGCCAACATCGTTGAGATGTCTGGTCCAGGCACCACCTCTGGCGTGATGTTCAAACAAGGCGTTGAACTGGCCATCAAAGAAATTAATGCTGCAGGCGGTATTTCTGGTCGCAAAATTAGTTTCACATCAGAAGACACTCAAACCAACCCAGGCGTGGCCAAAGGCTTGACACAGAAGGCTGTTGACAATGACGTGTTCGCCATCATGGGCCCTGTATTTTCTGGCTCCATCATGGTTTCCATGACGGAAAGCAAACGCGGCGAAATTCCTAACTTCACAGGTGGTGAAGCCGCAGCCATTACGCAGCAAGGCAACCCATGGGTGTTCCGCACCGCTTTCGGTCAAACCGTCTCTTTCCCTAAGTTGGCTCGCTACATTCAAGGCAAATCCAAAAAACTCGCCGTCTTGTACGTGAACAACGACTTCGGTAAAGGTGGCCAAGCCACCATCAAACAATTGTTGGCAACAGGCCCGACACAAATCGTTGCTGAAATTTCAACAGAGTCTGGTCAAGTCGACTTTTCCGCTGCTGTGATTCAAGCCAAACAATCTGGCGCTGATGCATTGTTTGCTTATACCAACGAAGAAGAATCTGCACGTCTGTTGCGCGAATTGCGCAAGCAAAACTGGAACAAGCCTGTCATTGGCGAAACAGTGTTAACCAGCGCCAAGGTGGTTGAGTTGGCAGGTGAAGCCGCTAACGGCGCCGTGGCCCACGTGGGTTTGACGGTTGAAGCGCCTCAGCTTCAAGCCTTTGGCAAGAAGTACCAAGCCGAATACAAAACAGTGTCTGATCACAACGGTGTCAAAGGCTACACAGCCGTTTATGTCTTGAAAGCCGCCATTGAAAAATCTGGCAAGGTGGACCGCAAAGCTGCCGCTGCGGCCATTCGCAACAGCTGCTTCTCTGCCAAGCAACACCCCGGTGTCTTGATGGACGTTTGCTTTGACGACAAAGGCGACATTGACCGCGAAAGCTTCATCACTGAAATTCGCAATGGCAAAACAGTGGTTGCAGAAACACTGCCACCCTTGAACAAGAAGTAATCTTGCCGCGTTAACTTTGTATTGGTATTTGAAATGTCCGACAAGCGATTTGTATTAGCGGGGGTCATGGGTTGGCCTGTGGCTCACACCCGATCTCCCGCCATTCACAACCACTGGATAGCCAAGCACGGCCTCAAGGGCGCGTATGTGCAATTGCCAGTGCAACCCGAGAAGCTGGAAGCCGCGGTTCGTGGACTTTCCGCATTGGGTTTCGCAGGTTGCAACGTGACAGTGCCCCACAAAGTTAACGCCATGAAACTCATGGACGAGCTGACACCCTCAGCACGTCACATTGCAGCCATCAACACCATCGTGGTTCGCCCCGATGGCAGTTTGTTGGGTGCCAATAACGATGGCAATGGTTACATCCAAAGCCTGCGTGATGCCAACCCCGCATGGCGTGGTGATGCAGGCGCCGCATTGGTCTTAGGTGCCGGCGGTGCAGCGCGCGCCATTGTGGTGGGTTTGCTCGAGCAAGGGGCGCCAGAAGTGCGCATCGCCAACAGAACCACCGAACGTGCACAAGCTTTGGCGGATGCATTTGGACCTCGTGTCAAAGTCGTTTCTTGGGCTGAACGCAACGAGGCCATGGCCGACATCAAATTGCTGGTCAACACCACCACGCAAGGGATGCATGGGCAACCGGCACTCGATGTGCAGCTGGATGCTTTACCCGCCAGCGCCATGGTTTCTGATGCCATTTATATTCCGCTTGAAACACCGCTGCTTGAAGAAGCACGCAAACGCGGTCATGTCACAGTCAATGGTCTGGGCATGTTGCTGAACCAAGCCGTCCCCGCATTTGAAGCGTGGTTTGGCGTCCGTCCCGAAGTTACGGCAGAGTTGCGCGCCGTCGTCCAAGCCACTTTCTAATTTCAGGTTGACCGATGAACATCTTCGATCGACCTAAGATCGATGGACATTGTCATGTCCTAGATCCACAAAAATTCCCCTATCCTGCTGAGGTGCCCTACCACCCGCAAGGCCAAGAGATTGGCACGGCTGAGTACTACCAGCACGTGATGGACGCCTACGGCGTACAGCACGCATTGTTGGTCGGCCCCAACTCAGGCTATGGTTTAGACAATCGCTGCATGCTGGACGCCATTGCACAAGGTCAAGGCCGCTTCAAAGGCATTGCCGTTGTGCCCGCGAACATCAGCAAACAAGCCTTGAAAGATTTTCAAGCGCAAGGCATTGTGGGTATTGCTTTCAATACGTCTTTGCATGGCCTCGACTATTACGCCGACATTGACCCATTGCTTGTCCATCTGCGTGATTTAGACATGTGGGCGCAGTTTCAGACATCGGCCAATCAACTCGAAGCACTTTGGCCCCGCATCGAACGAATTGGCGTAAAGACCATGATTGACCATTGCGGTAGACCGCATTGGGCCGATGGTCCTAACGCACCTGGATTACAAGCCCTCTGGAAATTGGCCGACAGTGGCCTGGGCGTCATCAAAATTTCTGGCTTTGCCAAGTTTTCTCAAACAGGTTTTCCCTTTGATGATGCGCATGCGCACACCCTCAAAGTATGGAATGCTTTTGGCCCTGAGCGTTGTATATGGGCCTCGGATTGGCCGTACCTTCGGGGCACCTATCGCCTGGACTACGGCACACTTTTGAAACTGACAGAGCGTTGGTTCACGCCTGCGCAACTTCAAGCCATGATGTGGGACACCCCCGCCAAAATTTTAGGATGGTGAACAGACGATGACCGATTTTTTTCAACTCTTGTTTAGCGGCATGGCAACAGGCTGCATCTATGCGCTTGCGGCGCTAGGCTTTACGCTATTGTGGCAAGCCTCAGGCACCATCAACTTTGCCCAAGGCGAATTTGTCATGCTGCCCGCCTTCATCATGGTCATCATGCTCCACAACGGCATGGCACTGTCTGCCAGTTTTGCCATCAGCGTGGTTGTTTCGGTGTTGGTGCTTGGATGGCTGTTCAAGCGCGGCTTGGTCGATCCACTTTTCAAGTACGGCATGATGCCCATTGTGGTGGCCACCATTGGATTGTCGATTGCCATGCGCAACGGTGTCCGTGCGGGTTACAGCTCTGAGCCTCAACCCTTTCCACTCATATTTCCTGACAAGGTTTACAACTTGGCAGGCGTCAATATTTCTGCGTCCGACATTGGCACCTTCATCATGGCGCTGGGATTGGTGTTAATTACACAAGCCTTCTTGGCAAAAACAGTGACGGGCCGCGCCATGCAAGCGGTGGCACAAAACACCGAAAGTGCATCGGTGCTAGGCATCAATGTACCCCGTATGATTTTTTACACCTTCGCCATCAATGCCATCTTGGCTGCTGCTGCGGCACTCTTGGTGACGCCCATCTATTTGGCCAAGTTCGACATGGGTGAATCATTGGGCACCAAAGCTTTCTTTGCCGCCATCATTGGTGGTTTCAACAACACACGCGGCGCATTGTTGGGCGGCTTGATTGTGGGCGTCTCAGAAAACTTGGCAGCGGCCTACATTTCGTCTGCCTACAAAGATGCCGTGGCCTTGATTATTTTCATGGTGGTGATTTTGTTCAAACCACAAGGCCTCTTGGGTCGCAAAGAGGAGCGCAAAGTATGAAGAAGCTCAATCTACTCATTGGCGTGGTCTTGATCATTGCCATGGCCATTGTGCCCGCCTACTTTAAAAACTACGGCATCCATATTTTCACAACATGGTTGGTGTTCATCATTGCCACCATGGGATTGAACTTGACCGTCGGTTATGCGGGGCAAAAATCTTTGGGCCATGCAGCCTTCTTTGGCATTGGTGCTTACACCGTGGCCATCTGCTTAAAGGCCGGCATCAGCTTCTGGTTGGCTTTGCCCGCAGGTGGTTTGTTGTGTTTCTTTACAGGCTTGATTGTGGGCTTCCCTGCGCTGCGTGTACAAACCATCTACTTGGCATTTGCCACACTGGGCTTTAACACCGCAGCTTGGCTGGTCATGCGCAATGAAGAATGGTTAACTGGCGGCACCTTTGGCATCAACAACATTACTCGCCCCAGCATAGGCGGCATCAGTTTTGATGGCAACTTGGCTTACTACCGCATGGTCTTGGTTTTCACAGTGGTGCTAGCTTTAATTTTGTGGGCCCTGCTGCGATCACCTTGGGGCAAGGCATTCACGGCACTGCGTGACAACCCCATCCGTGCAGAAAGTTTAGGGGTTGACACTCGCAGATACACCTTGATGAGCTTTGCCATTGGCGCCACGTTTGCGGGCCTTGCAGGTGGCCTCTATGCATCCCAAGTCGGCTTCATAGACCCCGCGCTCTTCACCGTCGGCGCATCCATCATGATGTACCTGATGGTGGTGGTGGGTGGTCCTGGTTACTTCCTGGGTCCCATCTTGGGATCTGCCGTCGGTGTGGTGTTGCCTGAATGGTTGCGCTTTGCCCAAGCCTGGTATTTGTTTGTTTTCGGATCGGCTGTGGTTCTCCTCATGATTTGGCTACCCGATGGTTTGTTCAGCATTCCAGACCGCATTCGCGCTCGCCGTCAATCGCGACAAGAATCAGAAACACGTCGACTAAATTCGCAACAGGCACAAGCTGCACAGTCTGCACAAAAAGGAGGTGCCGCATGAGCGCGCCCGTTTTACAAGTTCACAATTTGAAAAAGGCCTATGGCGCCATTCAGGCAGTAGGCGGCGTGTCCTTTGAAGTTCGGCCTGGCGAAATCTTTGGCGTGATTGGCCCCAATGGTTCAGGCAAAACCACTTTGTTCAACAGCATGCTGGGACAAATCACACCCGATGAAGGCCGCATTGAGCTCAAGGGTGAAGACGTG
>CALPYQ020000121.1 GCA_943327965.2 Singulisphaera sp. GP187 | reverse complement strand
GCCCTTGAAAATGAGGGCTTGCAACAACGATTCTTTGGTGGGGGCGTTCAGTTTTCTACACTCATGCCCATGCGCGCAATTCCCTTCAAGTGCGTGTGTTTGTTGGGCATGAACGATGGCGCTTACCCCCGCCAAAGTACGCCGCGCGATTTTGATTTGATGACAGACCACTGGCGTGCTGGCGACCGTTCGCGACGTGAAGACGACCGGTATTTGTTCTTGGAAGCATTTCTGTCCGCGCGCAACAAGCTCTACATCAGTTGGCAAGGTCGCCGATCCACCGACAATCAAGCCATGCCGCCCTCGGTGTTGGTGTCCCAATTGCGTGACACCCTCAAAGCAAGGTTCTCACCAGAAACACAAGCTGCGTTGCAACCCTTGCAAGCTTTTTCTGCGCAGTATTTCAAACCCAATGCTGAGTTTTTTACCTATGCAACCGATTGGGAAAAAGCACAGCAGGGTCATTCAACTGCATCTTCAACGGCTTCTATTGACACTCTGCCTTTGCCTGAAAACAACTTTGCGCCCATTGCAGAATGGCCTTTGAAGGAGTGCATGCGTCTTCTCAAGCAACCAGTCGAGGTTTACTGGCGCAGTCGATTGGGCGTTCAATTAAAAGGCCCCGAAGAGGCTCTTCAGGATGACGAAAATTTTGCGCTCACTGGTCTGGACCGTTACGTTTTGGGCCGCTCGCTGTTAGAGGCCGTTGACATTGACCAGCAACTACAAGCCGAAACCTTGATGGGGCAGTTGCCCATGGGTGCTGCTGGACAAAGTTTGCTCAAGCAACAATACGAGGCGGCCCTGCGTGTGAAAGATCGAGCAGCTGTATACCTTGAACGCTACGCCACTGAACTACCCACTCAAAGCATTCAACTGGTCTTGGGCATGCCTTGGGGCGATGTTGTAATCAGCGCAGAAATTGAAGGTTTGCGTCAAGGTCAAGAGAGTTGCTTGCAAATGACAACCCGACCAGGCGCCGTTGCCACTGGAAAAAAAGACCAACAAACAGCGCGCTCTGATGTCTTGATTAACTTGTGGCCCAACCATGTGCTGTTGTGTGCCGCAGGGTGGCGTGTCCAATCTGTAGCAGTGGGTCTGGATGGTGTGGCTGTCCTGCCAGCCATTTCTGCTGAGCATGCAAAAGAATTATTTGCCAAATGGTTAACGGCCTATGGGCAGGCATGGGCGCACCCCTTGCCCACCACCTTCAAGGCAGGTTTGGTGTTTGTCACTGAGCAAAGCAAATTGATGCAGTCCAAGCCCGAAGGTCATGGCAATCAAGTCAAAGAAGAAGTTAGAGAAGAAGTCAAACAAGAAGTTAAACAAGAAGCACATGAACAAGCCCTGGACAAAGCCAGCAAAGCTTTCGTCGACAGCTATTCAGAAGACACTGACTTTGCACGATCCTTGTATGTGCAGCGGTCGTTCGATAACTTTGAGCCGCTTCGCGCTGGCTTGCCCGAATGGGCGCCCATTCTCTACGCCGACTTGATTGCGGTAGCGGTCATGGAGGGCGGCTCAGTATGAGTGCTTTGACCACCCGAAGGCTCAATGTGTTGACCTTGCCATTGCAAGGCATTCAACTCATTGAAGCCAGTGCTGGGACTGGCAAAACGTGGACCTTGGCGGCGCTTTACGTTCGTTTAATTTTGGGTCATGGCTGGCAGGGTCAGGGCTTGATGCCGCCCCAAATTTTGGTCATGACCTTTACGGAAGCTGCCACGGCAGAATTAAGAGATCGCATCAGGGCGCGCCTTGCACAAGCGGCGCAATTTTTCAGGGGCAATACGCTAGAGGCAGATGATTTTCTGCTGAATTTGCAAGCAACACTGGGTACCAGTCACAACACAGAACATGCAGCGCGCTTAGAAGAGGCCGCGCAATGGATGGACGAAGCCGCTATCTACACCATTCACAGTTGGTCCAGTCGCATGCTTAGGCAGCACGCCTTTGACAGCCAAAGCTTGTTTGATCAAAAGCGCCTTGACGATGCGCCTGCTTTAAAACTAAAGTTGGTGAAAGATTACTGGCGTGAATATGTCTACCCTTTAGAAGCCAAACAATTGGGTGCCTTGAAGGCGCTAGGCGCAACACCCGATGCACTTTTAAAAAATATCCAATCGCTTTGGCAGACCTTTGAAAAATCACCAGGTGGTTTTCCGGATGCTTCAAACGACCCTGACCCCCATGCAGCCTTGAATGCGTGGACGCACTGGCAAGAGACTGGTGCCCAATTAGAGGCAGATGCACGCCAGTTGCTGGCCCAGCACATGCAAACAGCCTTGACTCAATTGGCCAAATCGCTCGATAAAGACCTCAAAGGCAACATCTATCTCGTCAAAAAACATGGCTACTTCATTTCGCATTTGTCTGAATGGGCCTCGGGTGAAGAAGCAGACATCGATACCCTGAAAAAATTCACATTTGAAAAGCTCACCAGCAGCTTGAAGAAAGATGCGGCCCCCATCAATGATGATCATGGCGTCTGGGCCGCCATAGGCACTTGGATAGACCATTTAGAAGCCGAACCCGATGTAGGTGTCGACTTGCTCCAACATGCTGCTGTCAAAGTGGGACGTGCCTATTTGCAACAAAAGAAAAGTTTGGCCAGTTTTGATTTTTCTGATTTGCTGCAACGGTTGCATGCAGCAATTCATGCGCCAGGTAGTCGTTTGCCCACCATAATTCGCGCGCAATTTCCTGTGGCCATGGTGGATGAATTTCAAGATACCGATCCATGGCAGTACGAGTCCTTGTCCAGAATATATACCGCCCATCCAACGGACAAAGACCCTGAAGAACAACAAGTCAGCGCATTCTTGATGATTGGCGATCCTAAGCAAGCCATCTACAGTTTCCGCGGAGCTGATCTTCAAACCTATTTGAATGCGCGCCATACGGCCGAATCGATTTGGACTTTGACTGAAAATTTCCGTTCTAGCCAAGAGGTGGTCAATGCAGTGAACCATCTCTTTGGTTCAGCGCATGCACCATTTGGTGAAGTGCCCTTCGAGTTCGTTCAAACGCCAACGCCTGCCAAGTCACAATGCCTTCGCTTGAACGATGGTCAAAAAGTACCAGCACTGACCATTTGGCATTTGAATGTCGACAAGCCACTCAGTGGCACCCAATACACTGACGCGATGGCACAGATTTGCGCCACGCAAATGACTGATTTGCTCAATGCGAAAGTTGCCCAACCCGGCCACATGGCCGTGCTGGTCAGAGATGGCAATGAAGCCAAAAAAATACGACATGCATTGGCACAGCGTGGGGTGCGCAGTGTGTATTTGTCAGACCGAGACAGTGTCTATGCAACGCGTGAAGCACTCGATTTGGCGTGTATTTTGGAAGCAGTTTTGCAAGCGCGCAATGCCAAGTTATTGCGTGCAGCACTCACCACCCGAACCTTGTGCCTGCACCTCACAGAAATTGAACAAGTCTTTAACTCTGAAGAAGCGTGGGACATTTGGGTGGAGCGCTTCAATGGATGGCATGCCACGTGGCAGCGTCAAGGCTTCTTGCCCATGCTCTACAAAATGGTTCATGAACAAGGGATTGGCCAGCGCATGCAAGCCGAAGGCGATACCGCCGAAAGACGTCTCACCAATCTTTTGCATTTGGGTGAACTCTTGCAGTCTGCCAGTCTCAGCTTGCAAGGTGAGACGGCACTCTTGCGCTTCTTAACCGACCAACTGGCCCATCCACAGGCTCAGGGCGAGGCCGCACAAATGCGCTTGGAAACAGATGCGCAGTTGGTTCAGGTCATTACCTTTCACAAAGCCAAAGGCCTGCAGTATCCCTTGGTGTTTCTACCTTTTGTGTCCAACTTCAGAGAAGACAAAGACGAATTGCTTAGAACGCCAGAAGAGCGATTGCAAGAAGACATTCGCCTGTTGTATGTGGCACTCACACGCGCTCAGCAAGCCATGTGGCTGGGATTGGCCAAACGCAAAGACGACTTTAAAGCCAAAGAGTCACAAGCACAAAGCGCTATCAGCGTTTTGTTGGGTCGCACATCGGCCAATGATTTGCAAGAAAAATTGCAACCTTGGACAAAGTGCGATGACATTCAAGTTGTGCCCGCACCCGATGCCCACGCCAACGTATTTGTCCCTGCGCAAATAACGCAAACAGAGGCGCCTACCGCTGCCAAAATTCCAACACGCACTTTAGAGCGCTCAGGTTGGACGGCCAGTTTTAGCGCATTGACCCGCAATTTATCTGACACCCATTTACCCACTTCCGATTCTGGCCTGGCGCGAGAAGCGCGTTGGTTAGATTCCCAAATAGACAACCCTGTGGCCCAAGCAGATGAAATGCTGCGTACAGAAGTCAGTTCAAACACAGACACCGAACAGCCCTTGTACAACGCTTTCCCAGCAGGGAGCGCCTACGGCACCTTGCTACACGACATCTTTGAATGGCAACTCAAAGAAGGCTGGCCTCTGCTTCAAGCAGAAAATTCATTGCCCCCCGAAATGCGCGTTCGCTGGCAGCGCTGGTGGCAAACCCAGGCTGACAGCCTGCAACTCAGCCCCGACCACCAAGCCCTCTGCCTCCAACTCATTCGGCATTGCGCTGCTGCTCAATTGGGCTTTCAATTGGGGTCAGATCAACATTGTTTAACCCTGTCGCAACTCAACAGTCAAAACGCTTGGCCCGAAATGGGCTTCACGTTCAAAACCCACGGGGTGTCTACGCACCACATTGACCGCCTAATTGGCAACGCCATCCATCCTGGACAAGCGCGTCCTAGTCTTCAAACACAGCAGTTGAATGGTTTGCTAACCGGCTTCATGGACATTGTTCTGGAACACCAAGGCCGTTATTACGTCCTGGATTACAAATCGAACAAGTTGCCTAACTACACGCCAGACAGCATCATGGGCAGCATGCTGAGTCACCGGTATGACGTGCAATACACCCTGTACACCTTGGCCGTTCATCGGCTTTTAAAGTCGCGTTTGAAAGGCTACAACTACGAACAGCACATGGGTGGCGCCATTTATTTGTACCTGCGCGGTATCGATCAAGTGGGGCAGGGCGTTTATTTCAACAAGCCTTCATTTGAACTCATTCAGACCTTGGACGATGCTTTCAAAGCTTCGCAGCCCGCCATGGCCTTAGGAATCACGCCATGAATCTTCCACATAGCACCGAGCGCAATGTCAATTTAGAAGCAGCATCTTCTGGCATCCAAGCTTGGCCTTGGACAGCCTTGGACCTGGCATGGTTGAAATTTTTGAAGTCGCACCAAGCAAGCACAAGTCCTTTGCATGACTTGTTGGCTTTATTGGTCAGTCACCAAATGGGTAGAGGCCATGCTTGCTTGGACCTTGACAGTTTGGAGCAAGACCCCAAACATTTGCTCGATTGGACAGATGCGCAAATCAATGCGCTGAATCAGCAAGCCAAACTGGCGAATCACCAACCGATTGATTTGTTTTCGGCAGAAGTGAATGCATGGCCCGAAGCGGCCAAAACACTACCGTGGGCCATGGGTGATCATTCGCCCATGGTGGTGTCGATGCATGCCAATGGCCTGCCGCAGCGTGTTTACTTAAGGCGTGCATGGCAAGCCGAGCAAACCATTCAAGCGGCCATTCAGCTGCGCTTGGCCACGCCATTTGAAGTTCCTCAAGACGCCACAGAAAAACTGAATGCCTTGTTTAGCGCGCCAACCCCAGAAACCGATTGGCAACGCATCGCGTGTGCCAAAGCTTTGCGTGCAGGCATCACACTCATCACCGGTGGGCCAGGCACTGGCAAGACGACTACGGTGGTTCGCTTGTTGGCATTGCTACAGCGAACAGCGCGCGACCAGCAAAAAATTCTGCGCATCCATTTGGCCGCACCCACAGGCAAGGCCGCCAGCCGCTTGAGTG
>CALPYQ020000120.1 GCA_943327965.2 Singulisphaera sp. GP187 | reverse complement strand
TCGAGGCAATGACGACTTTAGGCAGGTGCTAGACGACCTGTGCATGAATATCAACGATATTTCTGCGGCTGGCGCTCAACTGGAAATCACTTTTTACGACACCGAATTTGACGATGACGAAGAGTCACGAGGCACTGAGTCCCGAGACGACTTTGTTATTCTGTTTGTAGGCCCAGACCCTGCTGCCATCATGCAAGCCCAACGCGACTTATTGGTCCAAGATGTTGTGGGCCTCATGGAGCGGCATTTTGATGGGGCGGAACTCAGTGGCGTCGTGCACGAAATCGATAAGCTATTCTCGCAACGCTTTGACAACCTGGTCAGCTCCTTAGAACTGGGCAAGCCGCCTCGTGGCGGTGGTGGTAGTGGCCCCCAAGGCGGTCATGGTGGTGGCCGTCGACCACGCCATTTGCACTAATTTCTAATTCAAAGCCTTGGCATCATGGCCATGCTCAATCCAGGCGTTAAACGCAAAGAAGTATTTGGCTGGGCCATGTACGACTTTGCCAACTCTGGCTACACCACGGTCGTCATCACGGCCGTTTTTGCTGCTTATTTTGTAGGGGCTGTGGCCAACAAGGCCGAGTGGGCCACTTTGGCTTGGACCAGTGCGCTCAGTATTTCTTATGCCATTGTCATGTTGACCATGCCAGCCATGGGCGAGTGGGCCGATCGGCATGCCGCTAAGAAGAAACTTTTAATGGCCGTCACGGCCGCTTGCGTTGTTGGTACCGCTGCGCTTTCTTGGGTTGGTCCTGGCCAGGTTGCCTTGGCCTTGGTGCTAATTATTATTTCCAACACTTTTTATTCGTACGGTGAATCGCTTACGGCGTCTTTCTTGCCTGAATTGGCCAAGCCTGAAGCCATGGGACGCATTAGCGCTTGGGGTTGGGCATGGGGTTATTTGGGCGGCATGCTGACCTTGGGAATTTGCCTTGCCTACGTGCTGTGGGCGCAAGGTCAAGGTCAAACAGCGGGGCAGTTTGTGCCAATCACCATGCTGATGACCGCCGGCATTTATGCGCTTTCAGCAGGCGTCACATTCGTTCTCATGAAAGAACACGCCACACCTCAGTTGACGCGTCAACCTCAAAATTCTTACTGGCGCCAATTGGCAACGACATTCAATGAAGCCAAAGCTTACAAAGACTTCATGCAATTGATGGCCTGCGCCGTGGCTTATCAGGGTGGGGTGGCGGTGGCCATTACCTTGGCGGCCATTTACGCAGAGCAGGTGATTGGCTTTCAGCCTCAAGAAACCATGGTCTTGATTTTTGTGCTCAACATTGCGGCGCTGGTAGGTTCTTTGATTTTGGGATATGCCCAAGACAAAATTGGCCACAAGTTGGCCTTGTCTCTCACCCTTTGGGGTTGGGCATTGACCTGTGTCGTGGCGGCATTGAGTACCAGCAAAGAAATGTTTTGGTGGGCTGCTGCACTGGCTGGGGTTTGCATGGGCTCCAGTCAATCGACGGGCAGGGCCATGGCAGGCTTGCTAATTCCTTCCCATCGTTTGGCTGAATTCTTTGGGCTTTGGTCATTTGCCATTCGCTTGGCCAGTATTTTGGGGCCGATGGGTTATGGCTTGATTACTTGGTTAACGGATGGCAATCAGCGTCTGGCCATTGCCGGCACGACCAGTCTTTTTCTGCTGGGTTGGTTGCTGCTTCTTCCTGTCAAATTGCAACGTGGGCAGGCGTATGCATTGAGGGCTTCACAGCGTGAATGAATTGCATTTTGTGTTTACTAAAGAATTTGAATTTTATGCCTGTCGGAAATATTTCTTAAATCAAGTACAGTCCTGAATCAAGCTTGATTGATTTACCCTTGCTTCTTAAATTGTTTATTAATTGACCTGTTAATGTCTTCAAAAAACGTTTCGAAATCACTTTTCCCAATTACTTCATCATTTCTTCTCTTCATCGCGCTTTTGGCCAGCATGCCAAGCTTTGCTGGTCGTCCACTGACCGTTGACGATGCAAGCGTCAATGACGCAGGCGATGGCCATGTAGAAGCTTGGTGGACACGTTCACCCAATGGGGTTCGGTCTTGGACGGTAGCGCCTGCTTACGCGCCAGTTGAAAACATTGAACTGGGCGCAGGCATTGCCCGTGAACAATTTACAGGCATTCAAACTCAAAACATTCAGGCTAAATTCAGAATTACACCTACTCAGGAAAATGGCTGTAATTTTGGCGCAGTCCTTGGTTCTGCTCGTGTAGAGGGTGATTCATTCAAGCCTTATGTCAATGGGCTGTTCTCCTGCAAAAGTTCCACTTTAGGAAGTTTTCATACCAACGTTGGTACCCTAGATGTATCTAGTTCACAAAGGGTCCATACATGGGGCCTGGCTTGGGAGCGTGCCTATGGTGAAGTGACGGTTCACATTGAAAAATTTGGTATGAAGAATGAAAAGTCCACCATTGCCACTGGCTTGCGTTTCGACGTCATGGAGGACCTTCAGTTGGACACGAGCGTAGGTCGAGCCAACAAACAAAATATCGTCACCATCGGTTTAAAGTGGATGTTCTAAAGTACTCACCAATCTCAAAATCGGATCTCGACTTACTTCCGGTTTTGCCGTTGTTGTTCGTGTCTTTTATTGAGTACGTTAATCTGTGTCAGCAATGCAAAAGCTAGGCTTTCAAGCCAACCCCTGCAAACCCAAAGGATTATGAATGTCGAGCAATCTTCCAGTTTTTGCAGTTGATAAGGATAAATTAAGCAAGTTAAGCGTTAACTTCTTGAACTCTCAAGAGGGAGTGCAGGCTATCCAATCAGGACAGTTAAAGGGTGAGGAGAGGCTGTATGTTTCCATGCTAAATACCCCCTTGCTCAATGCCACCATGTTTTTGGCTCACAAGGTGTTAATTCGTGCTGGCGAGCAATTTGAACAAGGCTTTTTTATTGTGAATGGTGAGGTTGAAATTACCCATCAAAATAGAACCTTCACCGTGGGTCCTGGCGCTGTTCTTGGATTGTCCGAAGGCATGGTGGGTTTGCCCTCCCGCTATACAGCAGTAGCCTCCACCTCAATTCAACTCAAGATCATTGATTTCCACACAGTGGACTCCATCATCAACGTGCTGCCCGCTGAGGTGAGAGCCATTTTGGCCACCATCATCAAGCGCAATCTGACGCCGTAAGAGGTATAAATTGAGCGATTTCAAAACTGAAACATTTGAAGCGGGCCAATTCATTTGCAAAGTGGGTGATCAAGCTAAGCACCTTTACTTTTTGCAGCAAGGCACTGTCGAGTTGGTCAGCGCATCCGGTGATGCCTTTGCTGTGATTCCTGAAGGGCAGTCTTTTGGCGAGGCTGCATTTTTAAATGGTGGCATCAGGGCCGCCTCTATCCGCGCCAAAACAGATGTTGTTTGTAAAGTGATTGGTAATGACCAAGCGCGCGACTTACTGACCAGTTATTCGCCTTATCTGGTGGTCATCATGGAGGGGCTTTTACTTCAACAAGCCATGGCAAATGTCATTAAATTCAACACATAAAAAGCAGGCATCCCCATGTCATTTTTTTCTACGTGAAGCCTTAAAGGGAACAGTTTGATGCAGACAACTCCTTTGTGTGGCTATTTGGATCGTGAGGAAAAGAGTTGTTTGCAGACTTTAGAAAACGCATATGCGGCCTTGCGTACCTCATGGCATGGAGAATGGGTCGGCTTACCTTTACTTCTCCAAGAGTGCATCCGTTATTTGGGGATTGAAAACAAAGAAGTCTCTTTGCCTGCGGCGCAAATGCTGAAAGCCGCAGAACGCGTTGCCCAAGAAATTGAAGCTTCTTTTGCCAACGACATGTTTCTGATAGAGCCGCCGTATCACAATCGTTTGCACTTTGCCGATGCCATCACCACGGTCAGTGTTCAAATTGCCATTCAGTCGCATCTCAAACAAGATTTCAATGCTGAATGGAGTGCTTGCGCATTGCTTTCCTGTATAGCCCACGATTTTGGTCACAATGGACGAATCAATCAGTTTGAGTCTGAATTGGAAAAGTATGCCGTTAAGTTGTTGCAGCCCATCTTGGATGAGTGTGGTGTAGTGGGTCTTTGGCGTGATTGGACCGAGAAGTGCATTCTTCAATCCGACTTTGCACTTGTCCAAAAAAATCACGAAGCTGTCAAAGACACCATTTTTGAATGGGATTTGAAATGGCTCGTCGTATTTTTGAACGAATCTGATGTCATGGCCAGTGCATCCACTAACTTTGGTTTGGCAATGGGAGAAGCATTGGCGAGTGAGTGGGAAAAAATAGATGATGTAGCCCACAAAATGATTGCCACACCCGAAGGTCGAAAAGGATTTCTCAAAATGATTGAGTTTTCGTCGCCTGCTTCCAAAGAATTGGGCATTCAAGCGGCCATTGATAAAGAAATGCTAGCTATTCCCTAATTTTTAAAATGTTGTTATCAAAATCCAAGCGGGTCAAGATGAAACTCACATGGGATGGGCAGCCTGTTCGTTCTAGGATCGGTCTGTGATTTCTTTTAGATATTTGCAGGCCTACTCTTCGGAACTGCAGCAACAGGTGCAAAAAATCAGCGAAGGGCCAGGCCTTGGCGCTTGGTTATTGTCGCGACATTCCCAAGCCCATGGGGTCCGCACCGACACTGCTTTGTATGCCTATGTGATGGCTCAAAAAAACGCGTTTTTAAGGCAAGCCGACCCGATTAACAAGGTTGTTTTTGACAGCAAGCTCCATGTGATTCAGAACGCCTTGGGGATGCACACCACCACATCCCGCATTCAAGGCAATAAGCTAAAAACCAAGCGAGATATCAAGATTGCCGCTTTGTTCAAAGATACGCCTATGGCGTTTTTGCAAATGATCGTTGTACACGAGTTGGCACACTTGAAAATACGTGAGCATGACAAAGCTTTTTACAAGCTCTGCCACCATATGGCACCAGATTATGCGCAGTGGGAGTTCGAGCTTCGGGTGTATCTCACGCACCTGGAGGGGGGCGGCGAAAAAATATGGACTACCGATTAACTGTCTGAGGGTGCTATCCAATGGCAACACTGCGCTGGCAGATTGAGCCATCTGTTGGCTGCATGCTGGAGTGCACCCAGCGAGCCAGTGGTCCAAAGTTGAACGGCGTCAGTGCTTAGTTCATTTACGATTTGAGGACTCATTTGCACGTAGCCAACTAGGGAGTCTGGTATGGGTGTCACGCTTAAGCGGTGAGCCTGTTTGGCGACCGCCGATCCTGTCGAAATAATGTTCACTTGCGGCCCAAGCATCTGCTGTAGCAGATCTTCAATAAAAACATAGTGCGTGCACCCTAAGACCAATGTGTCAATTTGCCCAGGCGCAGAGCCAAATTCGCCCATTTCCTGCAAGTATTGACGGCACAGTTGAACAACTTCTAGATCATCGGTCTGCAATTTTTCGGTTTGCTTTTCAATGGCGAGTGCCAAACCTTTGCATGGCTTGACTATGAATTCGCAGGCATTGGGTGCAGCATCAGCTTGAACTTTCTTCAATAGTTTTTCAAAGCGAACACTGTTTAATGTTGCATGGGTTCCAATCACGCCCACACGCCCCGTTTTTGAAACACTGATGGCAGGCTTAAGTGCAGGCTCAACCCCTACAAACGGCAATTGGGTAAACCGCTGGCGAAGACTTTCAATGGCCGTTGCAGTGGCTGTGTTGCAAGCCACCACCACAGTTTGGACATTGCCTTTGGCTATCAGTTGTTCGGTAATGAAGTGAGATCTTTCAATGACAAATGCATCACTTCTTTCGCCATAGGGCGCAAAGGCACTGTCAGACCAATAAATAAATTTCGCCTGCGGCATTTCTGCACGCATGGCTCGCAACACACTCAAACCGCCAATGCCGCTGTCAAAAACGCCAATGGCGCGTTGAGTGTGGGTGTCAGTTGCTGGC
>CALPYQ020000119.1 GCA_943327965.2 Singulisphaera sp. GP187 | reverse complement strand
CACCGCGTTTTGTGAAGCGCGCCGAGGGCGCTTACTTTTGGGACGCCAACGGCAAAAAACACATCGACTACATCGGCTCTTGGGGCCCCATGATTTTGGGACATGGCCATCCAGCAGTCCTTGAGGCTGTCCAAAAAGCAGCCCTAGACGGCTTCTCCTTTGGCGCCCCCACCGAGCGCGAAGTCGAGCTGGTTGAAGCCTTGCTCAAGTTGGTGCCGTCTATGGACATGGTGCGCCTGGTCAGCTCGGGCACCGAAGCAGGCATGAGCGCTTTGCGTTTGGCCCGCGGCGCCACAGGCCGCAGCAAAATTATCAAGTTTGAGGGCTGCTATCACGGCCATGCCGATGCTTTGTTGGTCAAAGCCGGTTCTGGCTTGGCCACCTTTGGCAACCCCACCAGCGCAGGTGTTCCGCCCGAAGTGGTGCAACACACCTTGGTGCTTGAGTACAACAACATTGAGCAACTCGAAGACGCTTTCAAAATTCATGGCAGCGAATTAGCCTGTCTGATGATTGAACCCATTGCTGGCAACATGAACTTTGTGCGCGCCAGTGTGCCGTTTATGAAACGCTGCCGCGAACTGTGCAGCCAGTACGGTGCCTTGTTGGTGTTTGACGAGGTCATGACCGGTTGCCGTGTGGCTTTGGGCAGCGCGCAAAGCGTTTATGCCAAAAGCATTCCAGGCTTCGAGCCCGACATGACCGTCATGGGCAAAGTGATTGGCGGTGGTATGCCTTTGGCCGCATTCGGTGGCAAGCGCGCCGTCATGGAACAGTTGGCGCCCTTGGGCCCTGTCTATCAAGCTGGCACCTTGAGCGGCAACCCCGTGGCCACAGCTTGCGGCTTGGCCACCTTGGCCGAAATTAGCAAGCCTGGCTTCTTTGACGCGCTCAGCGCCACCACACGCTCATTGGTCGATGGTCTGTCGGCTGCGGCGGCGGCTGAAGGCGTGCCCTTTGCGGGCGATTGCGAAGGCGGCATGTTTGGCTTCTTCTTGTTGCCCACCTTGCCTAGCAACTATCCTCAAGTGATGAAAACCGATGGCAGCAAGTTCAACACTTTGTTCCACGGCCTGCTAGACCGAGGCGTGTACATTGCGCCCGCACTTTATGAAGCTGGCTTTGTCAGCGGCGCACACACTGCGCAAGACATCGCCGAGACGGTCAGCGCAGCGCGTGAGATTTTCAAAACCTTGTAATCAGTGACGGAAATGGCGCACGCCCGAGAACACCATGGCTACACCGCGTTCATCGGCTGCAGCAATGACCTCGGCGTCGCGCATTGAGCCGCCGGGTTGAATGACGCAATTGGCGCCAGCGTCCACCACCACATCCAAGCCATCACGGAACGGGAAGAAAGCATCGCTGGCCACCACGGTGTTTTGCAAACTCAAACCAGCGTGGCCGGCCTTGATGCTTGCAATGCGCGCTGAGTCCAAACGGCTCATCTGACCTGCGCCAACGCCCATGGTCATGCCATTGGCACAGAACACAATGGCATTGCTCTTGACGTACTTGGCCACTTTCCAAGCGAACAACAAGTCTTGCAGCTGTGAGGGTGTTGGCTGCACTTTGGTGACCACTTTCAAATCGGCCAATTGCAGTTCGTGGTTGTCAGCAGTTTGAATCAACAAGCCCGAACCCACGCGCTTGATGTCTTGCGCATTCCGACCTTGCTCAAAAGGCGTGCCGCCTGCCTTAAATTCGGGCAGGGCAATTTGCAACACACGCACATTGGCTTTGGCTTTAAAAATTTCGAGCGCTTCGGGTGAGTAAGCAGGCGCCATGAGCACTTCGACAAACTGCTTGCTAATTTGCTGGGCAGCGGCTGCGTCCACCACACGGTTCAAAGCAATGATGCCGCCAAACGCAGAAGTGGGATCGGTTTGGAACGCCTTGTTGTAGGACTCGAGCGCATTGGCACCGACTGCCACACCACAAGGGTTAGCGTGCTTCACGATGACACATGCAGACTCTGTGAAGCTCTTGACACATTCCCAAGCCGCATCGGCATCGGCAATGTTGTTGTACGACAGCTCTTTGCCTTGCAATTGAACCGCTGTGACCAAAGACCCTGGCGCTGGATAAAGGTCGCGATAGAAGGCTGCCGTTTGGTGTGGGTTCTCACCATAACGCAGGTCTTGCAACTTCACAAAGCGGCCGTTGGACTGAGCGGGATATTCTGTGCGCGTACCGTCTTCCAAATTGTAAGAAGACAAATAGTCGCTGATGGCCGCGTCGTAATTGCTGATGCGATTGAAGGCGGCTACCGACAAAGCAAAGCGCGTTTTGTCAGACACTTTGCCGCTGGATTTAAGCTCCTCAATGACCACCGCGTATTGAGATGCATCGGTCAAAACGGCAACATCTTTCCAATTTTTGGCCGCACTGCGAACCATGGCGGGTCCGCCAATGTCGATGTTCTCAATGGCGTCTTCTAAAGTGCAACCAGGTTTGGCCACTGTCGCTTCAAAGGGGTACAAATTGACGATGAGCAAATCGATGGTTTGAATGCCGTGTTCTTTCAATGCCGCCATGTGCTCTGGCACATCACGGCGCGCCAACAAACCGCCATGCACTTTGGGGTGCAATGTTTTGACACGGCCGTCGAGCATTTCTGGAAACTCGGTCACTTGCGCAACCTCTGTCACAGGCAGCCCTTGCTCAGCCAGCAGTTTGGCTGTACCGCCTGTAGAGACCAACTCCACCTTCAAGGCATGCAATGCCTTGGCCAATTCCACGATGCCGGTTTTGTCGGAGACAGAAATCAATGCTTTCATTTTTTACTTCAATAGTTTGTGATCTAAAAGTTTTTTGCGCAAAGTGTTTCGGTTCAAGCCGAGCCACTCCGCAGCGCGCGATTGGTTTTGCTCGGCGTGTTGCATGACCACTTCTAACAGTGGTTTTTCAACGGCGTTCAAAAGCATGTCGTACATGCCGTGGGGTTCTACACCGTTCATGTCGTGAAAGTAGGCGTTCAAACTTTCACGGATGCATTCGTCAATTTTCTTCTTGCTCATTCCATAGTCTCCAAAACCATTTCGGGTGTCAGCCCCAAAACAGCTTTTGGCATGCGCTCCATGCGCGATGCCATTGCTTCAAAAAAATCTGCCACAGCCAGCGACTGCAATTCGGCTGTCTCAAGGGTGTTCATGTGGTCTCTAAATTCATCGCCACCCGGCAATCCACGCACATACCAACCGATGTGCTTGCGTGCAGAACGCACACCGGTCAATTCGCCATACAAGCCATAGTGATCTTGCAAGTGCTCTAGCAGCGCACGTTTAACCTCGGCCACCAAAGGGGGCGCCAGATGTTCACCTGTGGCCAAGAAATGCACAATTTCTCGAAAGATCCAAGGCCGACCTTGCGCTGCACGGCCCACCATGAGCGCATCAGCGCCAGTGCGCCTTAAAACTTCCAAGGCCTTCTCGGGAGAATCAACATCGCCATTGGCCACCACCGGAATTTTGACGGCGGCTTTGACGGCTGATACCGTGTCGTATTCGGCAAAGCCTTTGTAGCCCTGCTCGCGCGTACGGCCATGCACCGTCACCATCTGGATGCCCACGTTTTCAAAAGCCTTGGCCAAGACCACGGCATTTTTTTCAGTGTCACACCAGCCGGTTCGCATTTTTAAAGTGACGGGTACGCCACGAGGTGTGCAAGTTGCCACCACTGCTTCGGCAATTTCAATGGCCAAGGTTTCGTTTTGCATCAGGGCCGAACCAGCCCATTTGTTGCAAACCTTCTTGGCCGGACAGCCCATGTTGATGTCAATGATTTGCGCACCCTGATCAATGTTGTAGGCCGCAGCCTCGGCCATCATGGCGGCATCGGTACCGGCTATTTGTACGGCAATGGGGCCAGGCTCACCCTCATGATTGGCGCGGCGTGAGGTCTTCAAACTCTTCCACAAATCTTTTCTGGAAGTCACCATTTCGCTCACGGCATAACCCGCACCAAACTGTCTGCACAGTTGGCGAAAGGGTCGATCTGTGACACCCGCCATGGGCGCCACAAAGACATTGTTGGGTAAGACGAAAGGTCCGATTTGCATGGACAAGGAATAATGGAGAGAAGGGCCGACTGCTTAAAAAGGAGGCACGATTGTAATTGCTTCATTTTTAGGCAGGGGATTTATTTTCAAAGAAATTCCAAAATAGAAACCTTTGGCTACACTCTGAGACAAATGGAAGCTTGGCTCACCCCTTACATCACGCAATTGCTGGCTTGGTTGGCTTTACCAGAGCACGGTTTGTCGACCGTGTTCGTCATAGCGTTTTTTTCCGCCACGCTTTTGCCCCTTGGGTCTGAACCCGCCGTCTTCGGCTTGGTCAAAATCAATCCCGATCTATTTTGGGCCGCTATTTTCGTCGCCACCATTGGCAACACCTTGGGCGGCATTGTGAGTTGGTGGATGGGTTATGGCACGCACCATGCCGTCGACCTGGTGCGTCAAAGGAAACTCGAAGCCAACCCTCAAGCCAGTTTGAACGACAAAATGAACTCTCGTGCCCTTCAATGGTTAGAGCGCATGGGGCCCAAGGCATGCTTGTTGTCTTGGTTACCTGGTGTTGGCGACCCGCTGTGTGCTGTTGCCGGATGGCTCAAGATGCCACTTTTGCCCTGTGCCATCTATATGGCCATTGGCAAATTGATGCGGTATGTGGTGATGACGTCTTTGTTGATGTGGGTGTTTTAGACCCACATCGTCTTTGACACTGGCTTATCGAAACACCAGCAGGATGGCGATCAAAATTAGGAAGGCCAAAAGCACTTTGCGAAAGGCTTCTTCACTCAAACGATGTCTCAGTTTTTGCCCCGCTTTTAAGCCAATGGCCATGGGTATCAATGCCAACACTGAGTAACCAAAGTCCATGGCTTCTATACGGCCAAAGCTGAACATGGCCATGTACATAGGCAAAGCTGTCATCAAATAAATGACGCTGATCGCGCCCACAAATTCGTCTCTTTGCAGTTTCAAGGACATGGTGTAACTGATCAAGATGGGGCCCATCAAAGAAGACACCCCACCCAATATGCCAGACAAGCCACCCACCAAAATGCCCATCATTTTTTCTCGGTGAGGCGGAATATTGAAGCTGGGCTTGAACAACATGAGGGCGACCGCCAACAACACTGCAAAGGCGACCAACATATTGAGCTGCTTCACACTGAAGGACAGCGTGAAATAAACAGCCAACACCGTCATGATGCTTTGCGACAACATGAGTGGCCAAAAACGTTTGATGCTGGCCGACCAACTGCCTTCTTGCCATGCTTGCCAAATGTTGGACACCAAGACCGGCACCGCCACCAAAGCAATGGCGTGGGTGCTGCCAATTAAGAGTGACAAAAGCGGCACAGCAAACAAGGGCAACCCAACACCCAACGTTCCCTTGATCACACCCCCAAACAAGATGGCCAAGGTACAAGCCGCAATGATCAGCAACCCATCGGGGCTGAGGGAAAATTCCATGAGCGGCTCTTTTCTAAGAATTAAATTTTGAAAGCCTCGAGTGACTCAGGTGCAAACAATTCTTGCGGACTGAGTTTTCGGGGTGAGAGGCCTTGTTCGTGGTGATAGCGCGTGAAGGTTTCAAGCACATCCACATTTTTCTCTAAACCGTAGGACCACCAATCGTTGCCAAACTCTTTGCGTGCGTCTTCGACATGCGCTGTCAGCCAAGGCAACATGGCTTTTAGCGCTGCAGTTTCGTAGAGGTCTTCGTAGGTTTTGCGCTGCGCTTCCATGAAGGCTTTGGTCAATGACTGTGCAATCCAACGGTTGGCTTCGTAAACTTCGCGCCGAATCACCACGGTGTGCATGATCGGGAAAATTTTGGTTTGGCGGTAATACGCCCGCTCTATGTCAACATAGTTTTCAAACAAGCGTTTAACCTT
>CALPYQ020000118.1 GCA_943327965.2 Singulisphaera sp. GP187 | reverse complement strand
CCATTCGGCACTTGGAGTTGACCGATGGTGGCCACGGAATCGCCATCGGCAGTTGCACGTTTTTCCATGAACAGGGCCAACTCTGCAACCGCCAGGGCGGCATCGCGTCTGCGAGTCATGGGCGTGGTGCCGGCATGACTGGCCACGCCTTCCATGCTGCACAAATAACGCACACTGCCATTGATAGAGCTGACCACACCCAGTGGCAAATTCATTTCATTGAGCACAGGACCTTGCTCAATGTGCACTTCAATGAAGCCCAAATAATGGGCGGAGTTTCTTTGAATTTTGGGGATCTCACTTTCGTTGAGTCCCGCTTTTTTCATGGCGTCGCGCATGGCGATGCCATCGGCATCGAGCTGTGTCAGCCACGCAGAATTAAACTGTCCAACCAAGGCGCCAGAGCCCAAAAACGTGGCTTTGTAACGCTGGCCTTCTTCCTCTGCAAAGGCCACCACTTCAACGCCAAAAGGCAGCCGTTTTTGTTGATGGTGAAGTTGTTGAACGCAAGCAATGGGCACATAAATGCCCAATCTGCCGTCGTACTTGCCACCATTTCGAACGGTGTCAAAGTGACTGCCCGTCATCAAGTAAGGCGCTTGCGCTTTTGACGCGTGATAGCGTCCAACCACATTGCCAACGGCATCCACAAATACCTCGTCAAATCCAGCGGACTTCATGGTTTGCTGAATGCTAGCGCTGCAGGCCAAATGCGCTTCTGTGAGGTAGGTTACTGTCAGCTGGCCATTTTCTTTGAAGCCAGGATCGCTGAATTGCGCCAAGTTCTCGTGCCAATCCCAAACTTGGTGGCCTTGCGTAGGCTCGTTTCCTGTTTTGTCGTTAAGCCGAATTTCTACGATGCGGTGAATGTTCCGCAAACATTCTTGCAACTCAAAATCGGGATGACCGTTTAGGCGTCTTTCGAAAGTGGCAATGATTTGATGTTTGTTCAAACCTGAGCCACGAGGACCTCTGACTGCCAAAATAAATGGCCAGCCAAATTTTTCCTTGTAAGCAGCATTCAGTGTTTGAATTTTTTCAAATTCTTCGGGCGTGCATTCCGTCAAACCCGCTTTGCTTTGCTCATTGGTAGATTCGGTCGTTAACTCTTTGCGCACCATGGCTTTGCCCGCCAATTCGGGGTGGGCGCGAATGAGGCCAATTTGGGCGTCACGGCCTGCTTCATGCAGGACTTGGGTCATGCAGTGTTTCAGGTGTGCCCAAGATGCAAAAGGCCGCTGAGCCAATGCGCGTTCAGCAATCCAAGGCGTGTGCTCGTAGAGGCCGTCAAGCAACTGCACGGCCTCTGCCGTGCTGGCGTTATTCAGCTTAGTCAGTGTGAGGGTCATGGTGTGAAGGGGTGTGTGGCTTTCCAATGGCGCGCTATGTCTAAGCGGCGGCAGACCCAGACTTGGTCGTGGGATTGAATGTGGTCTAAGAATCTTTGCAATGCCGTGATGCGGCCTGGCCTGCCGAGCAGCCTGCAGTGCATGCCGATGCTCATCATCTTGGGCCGATTCAAGCCTTGAGGATCGCCTTCTTTGTAAAGCGCATCAAAGCTGTCTTTCATGTATTGAAAAAATGGATCGGCGTGTGAGTAACCTTGTGGCAAAGCAAAGCGCATGTCGTTGCAATCTAAGGTGTAGGGCACAATAAGTTGCGGCGCTGTTTGGCCATCACTTTTTTGGACCTTCATCCAAAAGGGCAGGTCGTCACCGTAGTAGTCACTGTCGTAGTCAAAACCGCCAAAATCAGCAACCAAGCGGCGCGTGCGGGGGCTGTCACGCCCCGTGTACCAACCCAATGGACGCTCGCCCATGAGGTCTTTCATGATGGCCATGGCTTCGGCCATGTGCGCACGCTCGGTGGCCTCATCGATGTTTTGATAATGAATCCACTTCAAGCCATGGCATGCAATGTCGTAGCCCAGTTCTTGGCAGGCAGCCAAAACATCGGTGTGTTTTTGCAATGCTGTGGCCACGCCAAAAACAGTGAGCGGCAATTTGCGGTTTTCAAACTCACGCAAAATTCTCCAGACTCCCGCACGCGAGCCGTATTCATAAATACCTTCCATGCTGATGTGCCGCTCTGGATAAGCCGCCGGACTGAACATTTCAGACAAAAACTGCTCAGAACCCGCATCACCGTGGAGCACCGAATTTTCGCCGCCCTCTTCGTAGTTCAAGACAAACTGAACGGCAACGCGCGCTTGGTTTGGCCATTGGGCATGGGGCACATCTCGGCCATAACCTTGAAGGTCTCGAGGGTAGGGCGCCGTAGAGTCGTAAGGGGGAAAATTCATGACAAGGCCAATGCAATATCGTGAGTGGGAATTTTTTTGTTGAAGCTCAAACTTTGTTCGACAAAATTCAAATGCGATTCCATCAATTCAGCGGCTCGATCGGCATCTTTCTGAGCCATGGCGTCCACAATTTCTTCGTGTTCTTCGGCCGAATGTTGCGCCGCATTTTGCGATTGGTACATCAGGGTGATGAGGGCGCAACGAGAGATCAGTTCGCCCAATATTTGTGCCAACACGGGATTGCCCATGAGCTCGGCTATGCGCACATGGAAATCGCCCAACAACTCGGTTCTGCCGCGCACATCTTCATGCGTGATGGCTTCTTTTTCTTGTTTGATGTGGGCTTTCAAGGCGCGAATTTTGGCGGGGGTGATGTCTCGGACAAACTCACGCGTCATTTGAACTTCCAGCATGCGCCTGACGGCAAAGACTTGCTTGGCTTCGTCGGCGGAGGGCGCCGCAACAAAAGCGCCACGGGCGGGCTCCATGCGAATGAGCTTATTTTGGGAAAGTTGAAAAAGGGCCTGTCTGACCAGCGTTCTGGAGACACCAAAGTGGGTGGCCAACTTTTGCTCGGCCAATTTGGAGCCAGGCATGAGCCGGTGATCCACAATGGCTTTGGTTAAAGCGCTGACAATAGCGTGAGTTGAAGATGTTTCCATGCGAATTCATGATAGCTTCAAAAGCCAAAAGTGTATACACTTTCAGTCGACAAATTTAAGGAAAATTAAACATGGGTTTAAGTACACACGTTTTGGACACCATGCATGGCTGTCCTGCCGCTGGCATGCAAGTCAGTCTGTACACCACCGAAGGGCAATTTGCCACTTTGGTGAAAAGCTTTCAATTGAACGCAGATGGCCGCAACCCAGACGGCCCTTTGTATGACAACGCCAGTTTGCTCAAAGGCACGTACCGGCTTGTGTTTGATGTGGCTGGCTACTTCAAGGCCAAAGGTGTGGCGTTGCCCGAGCCTTCGTTTTTGAACCAAGTCACACTCGATTTTGGGGTGGCCGACGTCAAGCAGCACTACCACGTGCCACTTTTGGTCAGTCCTTGGAGTTACTCGACTTATCGAGGCTCCTGAATTTAGATTTATTTAGGCAGATTCCGCCCCGACTGAGGGTGAAATCAATAAAATCATCCTTTGTTTGAATTAACCCCAAAGCAATCCCCATCATGAGCCAAGTGACCAACACTGTGCGTTTTGTGCTTGACGGCAAAATTGTCGAAGCCCAAGGCGTACGCCGCACCACCACCGTTTTAGATTACCTGCGCGAGCAACTGCACCGCACAGGCACCAAGGAGGGATGTGCGGAGGGCGATTGCGGCGCCTGTGTGGTCATGGTGGGCGATTTGAAGGCCAATGGCCAAGGCGTTGATTACAAAGCCGTCAACAGCTGCATCCAATTGCTGCCTTCGCTGGACGGCAAGTCCATCAAAACAGTGGAAAGCTTGAAAAAAGCCGACGGCAGCTTGCACCCTGTGCAAAAAGCCATGGTCGACTGCCATGGTTCACAGTGCGGATTCTGTACGCCCGGCATTGTCATGAGTTTGGTCAATTTGGTTCAAGTAAACCCTGCACCCAAGCGCCAAGAAGTCAGTGATGCCCTCAGTGGCAATCTGTGCCGTTGCACAGGCTATGCGCCCATCTTGGAAGCAGCTTCTCAAGCCTGCGGCAACAAAGCGGCGCTCAAGCTAGACGATGCGGCCGATGTGCCTTTGCTCAAAGAAATTCAACGCGCCTCCACACCCACATTGAGTTTGGAAGGTGACATCATTGTTCAGCCTGTGGTTCGCACACGCAAGGGCAATGAATTTGTTTCGCCCGCTACTTTGGCCGAGGTGGCCGACTATCTGGTGAAGCATCCAACATCGACCCTGCTCGCAGGCAGCACCGAGGTGGGCTTGCAGGTCAACAAACAATTCTCACGCCCTGATCACATTGTGTATTTGGGCAACGTGGTCGAGCTTAAGCAAGTTAAAGACACGCCCAGTGCATGGCACATTGGCGCAGTGGTTTCCCTCACCGAAGTTGAAACTTTGGTGGCCAAGGCTTACCCCGACTTTGCCGAAGTGTTGCGCCGTTTTGGCTCTCCCCCCATTCGCTCTACAGCCACTTTGGCGGGTAATATTGCCAATGGCTCACCTATTGGCGATTCCATGCCTTGCCTCATGGCTTTGGGCACCACCCTGACATTGCGCCGTGGCGAAAAAACGCGCACGGTTTCTTTGGATCAGTTCTACACAGGTCAAAAACAAACCATCTTGCAAGCGGGTGAGTTCATTGAAGCTGTGGTTTTGCCCAAGCCACAAGCGGGTCAAGTGTTCCGTGCGCACAAGGTCAGCAAGCGTTTTGAACAAGACATTTCTGCCACCTGCGCCGCCATTACCTACACCCTGAAGGGCGGCAAGCTTAGCAACGTCAAGTTGGCCTACAACGGCTTGGCCCCATCACCCTGTCGGGCCCCCAAACTGGAAGCGGTGTTGGAAGGCAAAGCGCCTGCCGATGTTAAAGAATCCGATTTGGATGCCGCCATTGCAGCCAGTTTTGTGGCCCGCGATGGTTTGCGCGCCACTTGGGCCTACCGCTCTTTGGTCGCCCGCAACTTGGTGATCGATTTCATTGAACAACAAACGACTGAGGTGGCCTAAATGAACGCGCCTATTTCCTTGCACAATTTATTGCCCGCAACAGGCCTGCAACAGGGCACCGATGTCATTCACGAGTCGGCGCATTTGCACGTCACTGGCGGTGCAACATTCACCGACGACATGCCTGAGTTGGCCGGCACCTTGTATGCCGCCATCATCAAATCGCCCGTGGCCCATGGTGAACTCATTGGGGATGGCATTGACCGCGAAGCCATTCTCAAAGAGCACGGTGTGGTGGCTGTTTACACCGCCAAAGACATTCCTGGCGAAAACAACTGTGGCCCCATCATTCACGACGACCCCTTCTTGGCCGTTGGCAAAGTTGAATTTCTTGGACAAGCTGTGGCGGTGGTTGTTGCGCGCGATATGTTGTATGCCCGCGAAGCAGCGCACAAAGCCAAAGTGTTGGTCAAAGAACTTGCGCCCATCTTGACCATTGACGAAGCCATGGCTGCGCAAAGTTTTGTCATGCCCCCCAAAGGCATTACACGTGGCAATGCAGCGGAAGCCATTGCCAATGCACCGCGCAAGGTCAAGGGCAGCACCGAAACCGGTCAGCAAGAACAGTTCTACATGGAAGGCCAAATTACGTACGCCGTACCACGTGAAGACGGTCAACTTACCTTGTATTGCTCAACGCAGCACCCTGATGGCAATCAGCGTGAAGCCGCATCTGCACTGAACCTCAGCACCAATGACGTCGAAGTGATTTGCCGTCGCATGGGCGGTGGCTTTGGTGGCAAAGAGGGCAATGCCAGCATTTTCAGTCAGAGCGCTGCTTTGGCTGCATTCAAGTTACAACGCCCAGTCAAGTTGCGCGTGAACCGCGATGACGACATGATGATCACGGGCAAGCGTCACGACTTCCGCATCGATTACGAAGTGGGATATGACGATGAAGGCCGTATCTTGGGCGCCAACATCACACTCATGTCTCGTTGTGGCTACAGCACCGACTACTCTGGTCCTGT
>CALPYQ020000117.1 GCA_943327965.2 Singulisphaera sp. GP187 | reverse complement strand
CTAGCAAACGTTGAGTTGCTTCATTTTTGGTCAGTGCATTGACAAAAACACTCAGCGTCTGAACGTTCTGAAAAGTCTCATTGCCGTCTAAGGTCACTTGGTAATTTTGAACCCTGCTCAACACATTTTCAATTTGAACCAGTCGTTCAATATCAGCTTCTAAGTTACCACCCACTTTTAACTTGAAATACTTCAAGCCGTATGTCTCAATGGCTTGCGTCAAAGAGTTTGGCAAACCATCTGCTGCAGCTGTCAAAGGTTCTGCATCCGTCAGCCTGTCAGCAAGGCCAACGGTATGCCTTAACCACACTGAATTGGCCTTGTGCAGCTTGATAGCGCCAGACCAAGGATCGCCAAGAAGTCCTTGACCAAGGCCTGAAATCCACGATTGGTTCTGCGAACGCAAAACGGCATCTGCGATGGCCTTATCAAGAAGCGCTGGGCCAAACTGCCCAACCAACCTGGGATGGCCTTGCTTGAGCATTTGGTCAATGACTGTTTCTGTTGCAGACTCGGATAAAGAGTAAGCCGATTGAGCCCGACCTTCAGTCAAATAGGCATCTCTGGCTTTTAAGATGCACAAGCGCAATTGATCGAAGTTGTCATCTTGTGTTCTTTGTGGCGATTTATCAAACCACTTGGGCACCATCAACTCTGCAGATGCGCCCTGCCATTCAACGCCATCGATACTGAGCACAACTTTGGCAAAAGCTTGGGGACAGGCTGTAACCGTTGCAGCGCCAAATCTAAAAGGCAGACGCAAAGTAACGGGCCTTTGAAAGACTTGAATATCTTTAATTTCAAACGTAACAGGCTTCATGACACGGCCCTCATCAAGCCTTGCACATACCCTGCACTGAATGCAGCGCATCCAAGGCCATCGGGTTCATAAATGAAAGGTTCAACCGCAACCCATCCTTGATAGTTGAGTGATTTCATTTTTTGAAACAAAGGCAGCAAATTGGTATCGCCCTGCCCCGGCCCTTTTCGGTTGTGATCGTTCACTTGAACATGTGCAATGTGGCCACTCAGAAAATATTTCTCAAAAACTTCAGCCATGGGCAATGATTCGGAGTACGTGCTAGCACTGGCATCCAACATGGTACGAATAAAAGGCGACTGAATAGCGTCGACCATTTGACTGGCTTGTTCAACTGTGTTGACAACAGGCGTTTCAAATGGCGACAACGGCTCTAAGCAATACGCCACATTCGCTTGTCTTGCAAAGGGTTCGAGCACTTCTAAAGCTTCTTGCACACGCTCTAAACAAGCCTGGACGCTTTGACCATTTTCTGGTGATCTTTGTTTGGGCGAGCCATGCACCAATGCAGAAGCACCACAATCATGCGCATAGGCAATAACCTGCTTTAACCAATCGATCGTGTTAAGTCGCACCGATGAATCGTTACTGACCAAACTCAAGCCATCTGGTTTGACCAAAAGCCAATGCAAACTAGAAATCACAACACCAGCATCGGTGGCTTGTTGTTTTCTGAGGCGTGCGTCTTTTTCATTGAAATTTGCACTGTCTTCAAACAGTGTGAATGGCGCAACCTCAATGCCGCTGTAGCCAAGTTTGTGGGCAAATTCGCATTGAGCGGGGAAACTCAGTTCGCGAATGACCTCATTGCAAAGGGCTATTTTCATGATGCCTCTTTGGCAATTTTTTTGTTTCTAAGGTCCCAAATTTTCCAAGCTATGGTTCCAAAAATAAGGGTGGCAACAACGGCAGATATGGGCCGGGTAAAGAATGGTGAGATGTCGCCATCTGACAAGATGAGTGCACGCCTCAAATTCTTTTCCAATAAATCACCCAACACAATGCCCAATACCAAAGGCGCCATGGGGTAACCGAAGTGCCTTAGCCCAAAACCAACTAAACCAAAAAGTAGCATGACATAAACATCAAACATACGACCTGCAATGGCAAAGCTGCCCACCACGCACAGGACGAAGATGATAGGAATCAAAAAGTTTTGCGGAACTCTCAATACCTGAACCAGGGCTTTGGTCAGTACCAAACCATAAATCAAGATACCAATGGTGGCAAATAACATCATGGCCACCACGTCGTATACAAATTGCGGGTTCTCAATCATGATCATCGGGCCTGGTTTAACACCGTGAATGATCATGGCGGCCATCAATACTGCGGCAGGTGCAGAGCCAGGAATGGCCAAGGTGAGTACAGGAATAATGGCGCCGGGTACGCATGCGTTGTCACCTGTTTCAGCAGCCATTAGGCCCTCTACAGAACCTTTGCCAAACATTTCTTTTTCAGCACTTGATCTTTTTGCGGCTGCATACGAAGACCATGCAGCCACATCTTCGCCGACACCCGGAACAATACCGACACCTGTGCCAATCAAGCCAGATCGCAGAATAGTTCGCCAATATTTTGTGATGTCTCGTATCTTTGGAATGACGGTATCAAATGCACTGATCTTGATTGGTACTTGTCGCTCTTTGATGGCTGTCAGCAATTCAGCAAATCCAAACGCGCCCACCAACGCGGGCACAAGCTGAATACCTCCCGCCAAGTCGCGCACGCCATACGAAAATCTTTCAAATCCATATTGCGGCTCTTGGCCAATGCCTGCAATGAACAAGCCAAAGATGCCTGCAATCCATCCCTTAAGGGGGTCGTCACCCGTCAATGTTCCTGCAATGATGACGCCAAATAAGGCAAGCCAAAAGAACTCATAAGCGCCAAATTTCAATGCCAAATTGCCAAGCAATGGCGTGAAGAATGCCAAGAAGAACATCCCAATTAAAGTGCCTAAAACTGAACCTGTGGTTGCAATGCCCATGGCTCTACCTGCTAGACCTTGCTTAGCAAGTGCATAACCATCGAGGCATGAAGCAGCAGACGCAGGCGTGCCTGGAATGTTCAGAAGAATGGCTGAACGTGAACCACCATAAATAGCACCGACATAAGTGCAGATCAGAATAAGAAGGGCTTGATTGGGTTCAAGCTTTAAAGTCAGTGTGGTCATTAATGCGAGCGCCATGGTGGCTGTTAAGCCAGGCAAGGCACCCATGATCACCCCAACCAAGGATGACAACAATGCATAAAAAATGATTTGAGGCGTTGAAAAATTTGCGATGGAGTGGCCAAAAGCGATAAGTCCGTCAAACATCAACTGACCTCAAGGCAATCTGACCAAGAAAACTTCTTGGAATAAGAAATAAACAACGCAACTGGACAACACGCCATTGATGCTCGCACTGACCAACCGCTTTTTCAATGAAAGCGCTTCATTTGCAAATAGGAAAGTGAAGGCCCCCACAAACAAAGCTGTCGCAACCAAAAAATGTGCATGTGCGAGTAAGACCAAACTAAATACAAGCATGCATGTCAATGAAATGACGAACCTTCTATTGATTAAAGGCTCGGCATTTGAATCGGTTGATACCTTGCTTTTCATGCCACGCAAGATCATGAACAGGCCAAGCAACACAATGACGCAAGAAATGACACCCGGTACAAATCCAGGATAGGTGTAGAGCGTGGCACCCATGTTGTCGAAGCGTTCCATTCTGAGTGACTCAATCAGAATGAGGCTTCCTAACGCAACCCAACAAAAACCTCCCCACAGATCAGACCGTGAGGAGGGGGATCCTTTGGACATTTTTAATTTGCTTCAACAAATGGATGCGGGGCAAATGAATCAGGGCTTGGGTATGCCGACTGTATCGGGAGAAACTTTGGCTTTACCCGCTGCATGCTGAGTCCATGCATACGCTTGTATGGCTGGGAACACGGCAGTTTGAGCCTCTGCACCGTGCATGGGGGCAAACATGGCACCTCGTGATTGTGCGTAGTTGCGCAAAGCTGTACTTTTAACCATCTCTGTCGCCCAAATTTTGTCCAGTGTTTGAGTCACTTCAGCAGGGACCGACTTGGGTATAAAAATACCAAAGTAATTGATTGGATCTTTAAAGCCAGGAATGAATTGCGACAATGGTGGCACTGTGCCGACACCTTCCATTTCAAGCGGCTTGTCGCTGACCACGGCCAAGGGGCGAATTTTCTTTGCGCGAATCATGTCGGTTTGTTCGGCAGCCAACTGTGTCGTAACCTGGGTCTCGCCTGAACCAGCAGCTACAGCAGCTGGTGCACCGCCGTCATAGGTCACGTGCTTGTATGTAACGCCTGCTGCTCGGGCCAGGGCTTCAATGGCTGCATGTCCGCTGGAATTGACACCCGCTGTCGCCACCGAAACTGAACCAGGCTTTTCTTTCATTGCCTTGATTAAATCTGGCATGGTTTTGTAGGGCGTGTCGGCATTGACGCCAATCACTGCCACGTGCGCTACGTTGAGGTACAAGTTCCAATCTTTGACGCTGGTGTCAATCATGCCCAAGACTTTGTAGTTACCTAAATCTTTGGCACCGCCCGCAGTCCAGGTGTAACCGTCTTTGGCTGCTTCTAATGCGTTCTTTGTGCCAACAGAGCCAGATGCACCGGGTTGATTCAAGATGATGATTTTTTGACCGAGATGCTTCTCCAGCTCCGCCGCCGTCACTCGCGTCACCTGATCGGTGGAGCCGCCTGGCGCCCAAGGAACGATCAATGTGATGGGTTTATTTGGCTTCCACTGCGCAAATGCAGGGGTTGCCAGCAAGGCAGCCAACAACAAAGCAAATACAGGTCGACGGTTGAACTTCATGACATATCTCCATTGGGTGAAAAATCATTGTGGTGGAATCGAGACCTCAATTCACCATACAGTTAATTCTAGAGAGGGCTTCCGACCTGTCAATATCGAATCAAATCTAGTTTCTCAGGACATACCCTAGGATCACTTCACACATGTGCGACAAGCGTTCGCTCTTGGCTTTGGGACTCATCAAGTCGCGGCCAAAGATAGAAGACAAGGTGGAATTGTTGGACAAGTAAAAATAGGAAAGTGCTGCGATGGAGACATAAAGTTGCACTGGATCGATGCCGCCCCGGAACTCGCCGGAGAGCCGTCCCTTTTCTAATATCTCGCCCAACAACTCAATCAGTGGCGAGTTGAGCGCCCGCACATTGGGAGATTCTTGAATGTGCCTTGCTTTATGCAGGTTGGCACTGTTAAGAAGGGTTAAAAACTCTGGGTGCTCCAGGTAGTAATTCCAAGTGAATTCAACCAGGGTACGGACTGCAGTGGCAGGCTCAAGCGATTGCAAATTGAGCTTTTTTTCTTTTTCGCGAATTTGCTCATACGCGCTCTCGAGCACGGCCTGAAAGAGGTGGTCTTTGTCTGTGAAATAGTAATAGATCAACCGCTTATTGAGGTTGGAGCGTTCGGCAATGCGGTCTATTCTTGCGCCAGCCAAGCCGAAGAGTGCAAACTCTTCGAGGGCTGCATTTAGGATGACTGCGCGAGACCTTTCAGCGTCGCGCGTCTTGATGATTGGTGAAGTTTGTTGGACACTCATGCCCCGAATAATTAACCATAACGTTAATTAAGTCAAGGGCAGGTGTTTTAGGCGGCCACCGGCTTGAACTGATACCCAGTGCCACTGGCTTCCATGGTGCCAAACGCTGGGAATGGGAAATGGAAGCCGCCGGCCATCATTTTGTCTTTAACCAACATATCAAAGACGCGACGGCGTGAAGCTCGTGCCATGGCGGGATTCATGTCAAACAACACAGACCAATCGGGCGCGCGCGCAAACAGTGAAGGCACATTGGTAATGTCGGCCACGTAGGCAAACGATTGACCTTCAGAGTCCATGCGGAACAAGGTGTGACCAGGGGTGTGGCCGAATGCCGCGACAGAAGTAATACCAGGCGCCACAGCAGCACCAGATTCAAACTTCACCAATTGATCGCCGCCCAAATTGCCCAGTGCGCGGCGTACACCCATGAAGGCACCCTTCATGGCGGGTGGTGCGGCTTCCATGCGCGCATCGTCCATCCAGAATGCATGTTCTGTGGCAGGCACGTGCACACGCGCATTGG
>CALPYQ020000116.1 GCA_943327965.2 Singulisphaera sp. GP187 | reverse complement strand
TATTGCACCAAAGTGATTGATTGAATGACAACAGGTGTTTTGGGGACATCGGTACGGAAGGGACCGCCCATGCCTGTTGGCGTGCCCCGTATTCTATCCACCACTTCCATGCCAGAAGTAACTTTTCCAAAAACTGTGTAACCAAAAAGTTGCAAGGCATTGAGCAAGTTTTCACGGGGCACATTTTCATAGACCTGACCGCGGTACTCAAAGCGCTTAACCGGATCGCCTTCTGGAATAGGCGTGGGGTCTAAAAAAGCATTGTCCACGGTGTTGATGAAGAACTGTGCAGTGGCCGATTGGGGGTCGTTGGTCCTGGCCATGGCCAAATAACCGATTTGATTTTTCAAGCCTGCCGCCATGGCTTGACGGCCTTCGTGTTGAACGGGCGGTCGGGTGGTCCGCTCTTTGTATTGCATGTCATAGCCACCCCCTTGAATCATGAAGTTGGGAATGACACGGTGAAAAATGGTGCCGTTGTAGTGCTTGTCTTTGACATATTGAAGGAAGTTGGCCACCGTTTTTGGGGCTTTGTCTGGATAAACTTCAATCATGATGTCACCCATGTTGGTCGCAATTTTGAGTTTGGGTGCGTCTTGCGCATGCGCTGCCAATGGCGATAAAAACAGGCCCAATACAAGGACCAAAGTAGCGCCTACAGAACTGAAAAATACGCGGGTTTGAAGAAGCGTCGAAAGTCGTTGCATGGTGTTAACGCAGTGTGCGTGTGTTGGTGGTGGTTGTAACGGAGGCTGCTGGTTTGGGCGGCGGTAACATCTTTCCGTCTTGGCTCAAAGAGTTGGCTTTGGCGAAAGCTTGTTGGGCCATGGCGGTGTACAAATCGCCTAAATTTTGAAACGCTATTTTGTAGTTTGGACGTGCCTGGATGGCCGTCAAAAAGGCCTCGGCGGCGGACTCGTACTGACCCTGTGCGGCCAGTAAAACACCTAGGTTGTTGTAGGGCTCGGGCAGCTCAGGAAATTCTTGAATTAATAATTGAAGCGTCTTGATGGCATCTTGGTTTTGCCCTAAGCCCGCCATTATTTGGCTTTGCATTAGGCGCAATTGAGGCGACTGCGCAGCGCTTGTTTTTCGATCAATTTCTGATTGAACCAAACGCTGTGCTTGTGCCCATTGTTTGTTTTGCATGAGACTTTCAATGTCTGAAATGGCATCGGCCAGCGCAAAAGGGCTGAACCAACAAAGCAATACAGGGAAAACACGGATAAGGATCCGTTGTACGACTTTGAAATTGCAAATGGTTTGCGTAAGCTTGTGAAAAGGCGTCATTGGGGCGTTGAAAGTTGCTTTGTGGCTGACATGTTTGGGCCTTATACTGAGGCAAATTGTAACGGAGGCCTTGCGTTCAGGCACTTCATACAACATCAATGGGGCTCGAGCCCCTTTTTGCACCCAACAACAAAAACAGTTATTCATGAGCTTGCGCATTTACAACACGCTGTCACGCGCGGTTGCCAACTTTACGCCTCTAGAGCCGGGGCATGTCCGAATGTATGTTTGCGGAATGACCGTCTATGACTTCTGCCATGTGGGTCATGCGCGCTCCAATGTCGCCTTCGATGTGGTGCAGCGTTGGTTAAAGGCCAGTGGCTACAAGGTCACGCACATTCGCAACATCACCGACATCGATGACAAAATTATCAAACGTGCCGTTGAAAACAAGGAAAGTATTCGTGCGTTGACCGACCGCATGATCGATGCCATGCACCAAGACTTTGATGCACTTGGCATTGCCCGTCCCACGGCCGAGCCACGCGCCACAGAATTTGTGCCCCAGATGCTCAGCATGATTGATACGCTTGAACAAAAAGGCTTGGCTTACCGTACACCTCAGGGCGATGTGAACTATGCCGTCAGAAAGTTTCCTGGCTACGGCAAACTTTCTGGTAAATCACTGGACGAATTGCATGCAGGAGAGCGCGTTGCCGTTCTAGATGGCAAAGAAGATCCTCTGGATTTTGTGTTGTGGAAAAGTGCCAAGGCCACCGAACCTGCAGACGTCAAATGGGCTAGCAATTTTGGGGAGGGCAGACCAGGTTGGCACATTGAATGCTCAGCCATGGCCTGCCAAATGTTGGGCAACAGTTTTGACATTCATGGCGGCGGTGCCGATTTGCAGTTTCCGCACCACGAAAATGAAATTGCACAAAGCGAAGGTGCAACAGGGCAGCCCTTTGCCCAGTTTTGGATGCACAACGGCTTCATCAATGTTGACAATGAAAAGATGTCCAAAAGCTTGGGCAACTTTTTTACCATCCGCGATGTGCTCAAGGCCTTCGATGCCGAAACAGTTCGTTTCTTTTTGGTCCGAAGCCACTACCGCACACCGCTGAATTATTCTGATGTGCATTTAAATGATGCGCGGGGCGGCCTCAAACGTTTGTACACCGCATTGCAATCAGTTCCGCCCATCGATCTCCAAATTGATTGGGCCAATCCCTTCGCTGCGCGTTTCAAAGCGGCCATGGACGAAGACTTTGGCACGCCCGAAGCCGTGGCGGTCTTGTTCGATTTGGCTGGCGAAGTCAATCGCAGTCAGTCGTCCGAGCAAGCAGGCTTGCTCAAAAGCTTGGCCGCCATTTTGGGGCTGCTTCAAACAGACCCGCAGGTGTATTTGCAAGCTGGCGCTGGCTTAGACGAAGCCGCCATTCAAGCGCACATTCAAGCGCGTGCAGATGCCAAAGCCGCCAAGAACTTTGCAGAAGCCGATCGCATTCGTCAACTGTTGCTGGCGCAGGGCGTTGTGCTCAAAGACTCGGCCACGGGTACCACATGGGAAGCGTCGCAATGAGTGTGACTGAAAGCATCATCACGCCAGAATACTGGACTGCCGCGTGCGCCCATTTGTCTAAAAAAGACAGGGTCATGAAGCGACTCATTCCGCAGTTTGGCGATGCTTGTTTGGTGTCCAGAGGCGATGCATTTGTAACCTTGGCGCGGAGCATTGTGGGTCAACAAATTTCGGTCAAAGCGGCGCAATCCGTTTGGAACAAGTTTGCTGCCTTGAGCAAAAAAATTACACCAGCAGGTGTTCTCAAGCTGAAGGTAGACGACATGCGTGCCGCTGGTTTGTCAGCGCGAAAAGTTGAATATTTGGTCGACTTGGCACTGAATTTTCATGGCAAAAATGTCAGCGTCAAAGAGTGGCAGCACATGGACGATGAGGCCATCATTGAAGAGTTGGTCGCCATTCGGGGTATTGGTCGTTGGACCGCTGAGATGTTTTTAATTTTTCACCTCATGCGACCCAATGTGTTGCCCTTGGACGATGTCGGTCTGATTAATGGCATTAGCAAGAACTATTTTTCGGGTGAGCCCGTCAGCAGAAGCGATGCACGCGAGGTTGCAGAAGCCTGGCGTCCCTATAGTACAGTTGCAACTTGGTATATTTGGCGGTCGCTCGACCCCTTGCCGGTTGAGTATTGAGATCCATAAAGGAGGCCCATTTTGGCCAAGCGCACATTCCTAGACTTTGAGCAGCCCGTGGCTGAACTTGAAGGCAAAATTGAAGAACTTCGCTACGTGCAAAGCGAATCTGCCGTTGATATTTCGGAAGAGATTGATCAGCTCACCAAAAAGAGCCAGCAGCTGACCAAAGACATTTATTCCGACCTCACCCCTTGGCAAATAACCAAAATAGCGCGGCATCCAGAGCGTCCGTACACCATGGATTACATCCGTGAAATCTTCACGGACTTTGTTGAAATGCATGGTGACCGGCACTTTGCGGACGACCTCTCCATTGTTGGCGGCTTGGCCCGTTTCAATGGTTCGCCTTGCATGGTTTTGGGTCATCAAAAAGGCCGTGATACCAAAGAGCGCACACAGCGCAATTTTGGGATGAGCAAACCCGAGGGGTACCGCAAGGCCTTGCGCCTGATGAAGACCGCCGAGAAATTCAAATTACCTGTGTTTACGTTTGTTGACACACCTGGCGCGTACCCCGGTATTGATGCCGAAGAGCGCAGTCAGTCAGAGGCCATTGGCCGTAACATTTTTGAGATGGCCCAACTTGAGGTGCCCATCATTACCACCATCATTGGCGAGGGTGGATCGGGCGGTGCCTTGGCCATTTCAGTGGCCGACTCGGTTCTCATGTTGCAGTACGCGGTTTACTCGGTCATCAGCCCTGAAGGCTGCGCGTCTATTTTGTGGAAAACATCCGAAAAAGCCGAAGAGGCTGCTGAAGCTTTGGGCATTACTGCGCACCGCTTAAAGGCGCTCAACTTGGTCGACAAAATTGTGAATGAGCCTGTCGGAGGTGCACACCGCGATCACGCCCAAATGGCCGCGTTTCTCAAGCGCGCGTTGGGCGACGCTTGGCGACAAGTCACCGATTTGAAGCCCAAAGAATTGGTCGAGCGTCGCTACGAGCGTTTGCAAAGCTATGGCCGTTTTACCGACACCAAAGTCAGCAAATAATTTTGCAGTAGGCACGATTTTGTTGCCTTCCAGTTTTCAGCCTTCTTTGCCAATGGCTGTCGCCTTCAGTGGGGGTGCTGATTCAACAGCCTTGCTGTTGGCATGCGCTCGGCAATGGCCGGGGCAAGTCAGGGCCATCCACATTCACCACGGTTTGCAAGAAGCCGCCGATCTATTTGCGAAGCATTGCCTGCAATTGTGCAATGAGTGGCAAGTGCCGTTGGTGCAGTGCAAAGTCAATGCCAAACACGAAGCAGGGCAGAGCCCTGAAGACGCCGCCAGAAGAGCTCGTTATGCGGCTTTGAGTGAGGCTGTGCATTCACATCCTGATTTGCAAGGTGTGAAGGACATTGCGGTGGCACAGCATGCAGATGACCAAGTTGAAACCCTGTTGCTAGCCCTGTCGCGGGGTGCTGGCCTACCAGGCTTGGCCAGCATGCCAGCGCAATGGACTCGTGATGGTTTGCAGTGGCACCGACCTTTTTTAAAAGTGCCTGGTGCTAAATTGCGAGAGTATCTAACGCAGGCGCAAGTGGCATGGGTTGAAGACCCCACCAACCAAGATGAACAGTTCACGCGCAATCGCATCCGCGCGCAATTGTTACCCGCATTGGATCGCGCATTTCCGCAGTTTAGAGACACCTTTGCGCGAAGCGCTTCTCACGCTGCAGAGGCACAAGAAATTTTGGATGAAGTGGCGGGGGCTAGCTTGGCAGAAGTCTTGCAAGATGGCGCCCCCAACATTACGGCTGTTCAAAAGTTAAGTGTGGCCAGGCAGTCCTTGGTCATGCGTCATTGGCTTAAAGTGGCGCATCAGACCACCCCTAGCGCTGTGCAACTGGCGGAGTTGTTGTCGCAAGTTGCCGCTTGCACCACAAGGGGTCATCGTCTGCATTTGAAGGTGGGGCGGGGGTATGTCAGGCGCGAAGGGGCTGTTTTGACATGGTCTGCTGAGACTTAGCCTTTAGAGATGCCCGCAAATTAGGGTTCTCCCGAGTACAATCTTAGGGTTTTGCTGAAATTTCCCCTTTAATTACTTTTAAAAATGGCACTGATCGTTCACAAATACGGCGGCACTTCGATGGGCTCAACAGAGCGCATCCGAAATGTGGCCAAACGCGTCGCCAAATGGGCAAGGGCAGGCCACCAGATGGTGGTGGTGCCTAGCGCCATGAGTGGTGAAACTAATCGCTTGTTAGGCTTGGCCAAAGAATTGTCGCCGGCCAAAACAGACACGGCCTATGACCGCGAACTCGACATGTTGGCCGCTACGGGCGAGCAAGCTTCATCTGCCTTACTGGCCATTGCTTTGCAAGCTGAGGGCATGCCCTCTGTGAGTTATGCAGGCTGGCAAGTCCCTATCAAAACCAACTCTGCTTTTACAAAGGCTCGCATTGAATCGATTGATGATGCGCGTGTACGTCAAGATTTGGCGGCTGGCCGAGTGGTCATTGTGACAGGCTTCCAGGGTGTGGACCCTGATGGCAACATCACCACCTTAGGTCGAGGTGGTTCTGATACCTCTGCT
>CALPYQ020000115.1 GCA_943327965.2 Singulisphaera sp. GP187 | reverse complement strand
TTCCGCGCCCATGCTTATCAAAACCACGGGGAAGCCCAGCTATCAAGAGAGATCCAAACCAACTTTGTTCCACCCGACTTCCACCTACTGAATCACATCACACTTAAGATCAACGACAGAACAACTCAGATCGACCACATCTTGGTATCGAGGTTTGGGATTTTCGTCATCGAAACGAAAAATTACAGCGGCTGGATTTTTGCTGACGCCAAACAGAACCAGTGGACGCAAGTTTTGTTTGGTCGCAAATTCAAGTTTCAAAATCCCATTTTCCAAAATATGCTGCATAAGCAAGCGGTGGAGAACCTACTCGACTTCCTGCCCTCCGGCGCCATCCAATCGGTGGTGGTCTTTGTCGGCAATGCTGAATTCAAAACCAACAAACCTCCTGGCGTTTTTACAGTCAACGAATTAATCGACCATCTGCGAAATCAAACTGAAGAAATCATGTCGATAAACCGACTTCATTTTTGTGTCGGTCGATTAGAAGCGACCCGACTTGCTGTCACAAGCCAGACAGATTTGGAACACATAGAGTTGTTAGAACGTAGATTTGGACGCAGGTAATAAACTATTGATTCTGAGCAGCTACTAGGACATAGCGGTGATCGAATTGGTGCAGGCAGTGGCTCTGGGTAGGCAAATCAAGCGCTGATTATTTGAAACAACACAATTCAATTTAGATACCCAGCAACATGACACGCCTCGTCATGTCAGGCTCCACTTAGCTACAAATGCGCAAACACAATGGCAGGCGAATGGCACATAGAATGGAACACTTGAACTGCGTGCAGTGGAGCGCCCTGCACTCCACAATGGCTACGCTGCAACAGGCTTAAACTACCCTGAAAGAAGCTACTACGGACGGTTTTTGGCACGCTGTGGAGTGTTCAAAAAACAGTATTTTTAATACTAAAACACCCTTTGAAAACTGGAGCAGTTATTACGCCATGGCAGTGATTGAATTGGGTGAAGCGGTAGCAGCAAAGCGAAATTCAGAAAAAAGCGTGCCAAGTGACACGAAGCAAGCTCAACGCGACTTGAGTCCTGCCCTGTCAAGATGATCAAAGATTAAAGCGCTGACCTCTGAAAATTTGTCCCAGGACCCGCCAATGGTTCCGCCGCGCGTTTTGCTTAACAAAAAGCCGCCATGGGTTTTGATCATGTCCAATGCGGTCACTTGACTGCCATCGTCAAGCTCTAGGTGCAACGCACCTTTTTCATCTCGGCCGCGCATGTACATGCGTGGAATACCTTTAGGCATGCGCTGAACCTGTGAGCTGTAAAACCATCCAGAGGTACTCATGTTGTGATTGGCACCTTGAATGATTTTGAACGTGACATCATTGCCAGCAGCTTGCAATCGAGTGGCCTCTGCTAGACAGGGCTCCGGAAAAGTGTAGTCGTCCTTTTCGCCAGAGATGATCAATAAGGGCGCCCAAATTTTGGGCAATTTAAAGGTCAGGTCACAGGCCGCGCCCACTGCAAAATAAGCTGCAAAGCCTAAAGCATCGGTCTTGATCACTCTGGATGAATCTACAAAAGAGGACATGAATGCTGTGACTGCACCATTGGAGTGTCCGCCTAAAGCAATTTTGTTGGGGTCGATGCGAGCGTCTTTCTGCAATTTCTTGAGGACTGCAATGGCATCAGCCACCCTAGCCTCTTGCCACATTTGAAACTTGTTAGCGCACACTGTTGAAAAGCCTCTGGGAGAAAAGCTGTCCAACAGAACGACCGCATGTCCTTTTTGAATCAAGGCCGGGACCATCAAAGTCCAAAAGTGATCGTCTTTTCCTGTGCAATTGGAAGGCAGCACAACCACCGACCATGGCTGAGGAGAAGCGGGAACCAGTAACTGCGTATTTAAAACAATGTCTTTGTTTAACTTGGCATCAAAGACACTAACTTCCAACGATTCGAAGGGAAAACCCATGACTGAATTTTGAGCAAGCGCTGAAGTACTCAATGCAAATGCCACTTGCGCAGTTAAAAAACACAATTTGGATAACAAACTTTTTAACATGATTCAATCAGACCCATTAAAGTTTAATTTTTGAACCCCAAAGAAGCCTATGGTCAGCTTCGTAATCGGCAACCAGCCAGGCTCGTGTTGGATTTTCGGTCATGTCATTCAAAAAATCGATCAGCACATCAATGGACGCTTGGTCCAATGCAGCAAAGGGCTGGTCTAGACAAACGAATTTTGCGCCGCTAGACAGCAACGCAATGAGGGCTACTTTGCGGCGACTGCCCGTAGAAAGCATGAACAACTTTTTGCCCAAATGATCTTTGAGACCCAGCGCTGCGCAAAGATCATTGCACCAATCATCTGACCAAAGCGGCCAACTGCTTTTGCACTCCGCCCAAAATTCCTCAGGCGTTATTTGATCGTACGCTGGCAAACGCATATCGAGCCACATTGCTTCTGGGTAGGCTTCACACAATTGCCGCAAGAAACGAGTTTTTCCGCTGCCTTCGTCGCCAACGACAGCGTTCAGTCCAGAAACAACGGGATGGCCCTTTAATTCGGCTAAAACTTGGTTCAATTACCCTACCTGTGGCATTAAGAATTCCCGACTGATTCTACCGCCCAAGACATTGACACGTTCTAAAAATTGCGTGAGGTAGGCATGCAAACCCGTTGCCAATATTTCATCGATTCGGCCATAGGCCAAGTCAGCACGCAATTTTCCTGCATGGCGAACGGTCTCGCTCTGCGGGTTGTCCGTGACAGCTTTCAGGTTGTTGAGAACTTCATTCATGCTGGCGTGCAAAGAACGCGGCATGTCGGGACGCAAAATCAACAACTCGGCCACTCGATCGGGGCGAATCACATCGCGGTAAACCTTGCGATAGATTTCAAAACCACTGACGCTTCTAAGAATGGCACTCCAATGGTAAAAGTCAAATTCTTGCGAAACGTCCAAAGGTGTATCCGCCAAAATCATTTGCGATTGCATTTGTTGAACCAGGTTGGCGGCCAAAGGCACTGCGCCAAATCGATCATTTTGAACGGCATGAAATTTGACATCGACCAAGCGCGCTGTGTTGTCGGCACGCTCTAAAAATGTGCCCAAACGCATGAAGTGCAATGACTCGTCCATCAGCATGGTGCCCACTGTTACACCGCGCGAAAGATGCGATCTGAACTTGACCCATTCAAAAAATTTACCCGGATCTGTCTCAAATTCGCCAGAGCGAATCATGCGATTGACTTCTAACCAAGTTTGATTTTGGGTTTCCCAAACTTCGGTGGTTAATGCACCTCGCACAGCACGCGCGTTTTCGCGAGCAGCTCGCAAACACGAAATAATAGAAGACGGATTGTTCGGATCCATCACCATAAATTGCATCACATTGTGGGCTTTCACATCGCCATGAATTTGCGTGTAGGCCGGCAACAGTTCACTGATAGAAAGCAGGCCTTCCCAACCCGATTGAACCGTGGCACTGGACTGCGGCAACAAGGAGGTTTCATAACTCACATTCAACATGCGTGCTGTGTTTTCAGCACGCTCTGTATAGCGCGACATCCAAAATAAATGGTCAGCTGTACGGCTTAGCATGGTTGTTCTTTCAAATACTGTTTTGGGTGCTTAGGACTGCAGAATCCAGGTGTCTTTGGTTCCACCGCCTTGCGATGAATTGACCACCAATGAGCCTTCCTTCAGCGCCACGCGCGTTAGGCCACCTGGCACCATCTGAACAGTTCGACCACTCAATACAAAGGGTCGTAAATCGATGTGTCTAGGTGCCACGCCACTTTCCACATAGGTAGGGCAACTCGATAAACTTAAAGTAGGTTGCGCAATGTAACCAGATGGATTGGCCAACAAAGCTTTTCTGAAATCTTCAATTTCGGCATTGGTAGCGGCCGGGCCGACCAACATGCCATAACCACCGGCACCGTGAACTTCCTTGACCACCAAATCTTTCAGGTTGGCCAGTGTGTACGCCAGATCATCCGACTTGCGACACATGTAGGTGGGTACATTTTTGAGGATGGGTTTTTCACCCAAATAAAACTCAATCATTTGCGGGACATAGGGATAGATTGATTTGTCATCTGCCACCCCTGTACCCACGGCGTTGCAGATGGCCACATTGCCCGCTCTGTAGGCGTCCATCAAGCCTGCGCAACCCAATGTTGAGTTGGGTCTAAATACCTTGGGGTCCAGGAAATCATCGTCTACGCGCCTGTAAATGACGTCTACGCGTTTTGGTCCGCGCGTCGTCCGCATATAGACAAACTGATCTTTCACAAACAGATCTTGTCCTTCCACCAACTCAACGCCCATTTGTTGGGCCAAGAAAGCGTGCTCAAAATAAGCGCTGTTGTACATGCCAGGTGTGAGCACCACCACGGTGGGTTCAGCCGAAGAAGCAGGGCTTGAAGCGCGAAGTGTTTCAAGCAACAAATCGGGGTAATGGGCCACAGGTGCAACGCGATGTCGATTGAACAAGTCTGGGAACAGACGCATCATCATCTTGCGGTCTTCCAACATGTAACTCACACCACTGGGAACTCGCAGGTTGTCTTCTAAAACGTAGTACTCACCCTCGCCCTGAGAATTTGGGGCACGAACAATGTCAATGCCGCTAATGTGTGAATAAATTTGATGCGGTACATCCACACCCATCATCTCGGGTCTGAATTGGGCGTTTCGCAAAATTTGCGCTTCTGGTATCAGTCCGGCCTTGATGATTTCTTGATCATGGTAGACGTCGTGAATGAAGCGATTGAGGGCTGTGACTCGCTGCACCAAGCCTCGCTCCATGCTTTGCCATTCGTTGGCCGGAATAATTCTGGGAATTAAATCAAAAGGGATGAGTCGCTCGGTACCAGAACCCGACTCATCTTTGTCGCCATACACGGCAAAGGTAATGCCAACGCGCCTGAAAATCATCTCGGCTTCTTCGCGGCGGGCAAGCATGACTGAATCGCTTTGCCCTGCCAGCCAATCGGCATAGGCTTTGTAATGGGCCCGAACAGGACTGCCCGGCGTGGTGGCCGTTGCCTGGCTGTACATCTCATCAAATCGCTGCATCTGACTTCACTCCTGATGGTTTAAATAGCAAGATACATACCCGCCAAGCCGAATGAGAGTATTTTTTAGATCTCAATGACTTTGGTAGTGCCAGTAGCGCTTTCGGAGCATCCGCTCACACTCTAGCTTTTGTGGCCGAATGCTTTGCCAATAAGCCGCACCACAGTTGGGTGAGGACACCAGTCTGACGCCCATCGATTCATACCGCTCAAGCACCTTCGGCGAAGGATGACCATACCGATTTCGATAACCTGCTTGAACCACAGCCCACTCAGGGTTCAATTTGGCAATGAAGGAAGCGGTAGACGAGGTTTGACTGCCATGATGGGGAACCAACAACACATCGACAGGTTTGAGCGTAGCACGCTGCAACAACGCAAACTCTTGAGGTGCTTCAATATCGCCCACCAACAGTGCACTGGCCTTGGCTTGACCTGCGTCAATTCTTAGAACGCAGCTGATGGCATTGGAGGAGGACTTGGCCATCAAGTCTGACTCTATGGGATGTAAAAATTCAAATTGAACACCATCCCATGTCCACTTTTGACCCGACAAACAAACGTTCACCGTGCGCAAGTTGGAAATCGGATGTCCATCTTCCAAAGATGCCCAGACCTGTGCTTTTTTCTGAGTGGCCAATACAGTTGCAGCGCCACCCGTGTGGTCTGAATCCCGATGACTCAGAATTAAGCGATCGAGCTGAATGCCCATGCGCGACATGAAAGGCACCAAAACTCTCTGTCCAGCATCTGAATTTTCAGAATACTTGGGTCCAGTGTCATACAACAAGGCATGGTTCGCAGTTCTCAAGATCACTGCGTTGCCCTGCCCCACATCGGCAAACCACAAGTCGAAATGACCCTCCGAAGGCCTAGGCTCTTGCCACAAAAAAGCGGGCAATAAAAACAAGCTCCCCCAGCACCGCATGGCCCATGGCCTGTTCTGGAGAAACAACAAGCCGCC
>CALPYQ020000114.1 GCA_943327965.2 Singulisphaera sp. GP187 | reverse complement strand
GGGCCGGTGGTGGCCCAAAGTGTTCGTACTTTTTTTGCGCAAGCACATCACCAAGAAATTGTGGAACAGCTTCGAGCCTGCGGTGTTACTTGGCAAGAAGGACCGCCTGCAGAACGTGCGCCCCAGCCCTTGACCGGCAAAACGGTGGTCTTAACGGGCACATTGCCAAACCTTAGCCGTGACGAGGCCAAAGCCATGCTGGAGGCCGCTGGGGCCAAGGTGGCCGGATCTGTCAGTCAAAAAACCAGCTATGTCGTAGCAGGCGCAGAGGCTGGCAGCAAACTTGAAAAGGCGCTGTCCTTGGGGGTGCCTGTTTTAGATGAGGCAGGCTTGCTGTCATTGCTCAATGCGGAAATCTGAAAAGGAAAAACATGGCTGTTCGACAAATTTTGAAAATGGGCGATGAGCGCTTGCTCCGTAAAGCGCAAGCCATCACAGCCTTCAACACACCAGAATTGTTGAGCGGCATTGCCGACATGAAAGAAACGATGCTTGCTGCCAACGGCGCAGGCTTGGCTGCCCCTCAAATTGGCTGGGATGTGCAATTGGTTATTTTTGGCACGGGCCAAATTATTCCAAGGTACCCAGATGCTGAGCCCATCCCTCCCACCGTCTTGATCAATCCCAGTATTACGGTTTTGGGCGATGAGTTGCAACACGATTGGGAAGGCTGCTTGTCAGTGCCCGGATTGCGTGCCGTGGTTCCACGTGCCATGAAAATCAGATACACAGGCTTTGATGAAAAAGGCAATGCCATTGACCGCGTAGCCGATGGCTTTCATGCCAAAGTGGTGCAACACGAATGCGATCACTTGATCGGTATTTTGTACCCCATGCGCGTTACAGACTTTAGCAAGTTTGGTTACAACTCTGTGCTGTTTCCCAACTTGGCACCCGAGTCAGACGATTAAAGTCTGGCCAATCTTGCTAGGGCAGTGTTGAGGGTCTCGTCCTTTTTTGCAAAGCAAAACCGGATGACGTTTTGATCAAAGCCGTTGCCATAAAAAGCCGACATTGGAATGGCGGCTACGCCAACGTCTCGAGTCAACCATTTGCAAAACTCCGACTCGCCTAGATTCTTCTCTGGCACAGACAATTCAGAAATGTCGACACACTGAAAGTAGGTACCTTCGCCTGGCAGCATTTTGAATTTGGTTTGCGCCAGGCCCGCTCTGAACAAGTCACGCTTGCGCTGATAAAAAGCAGGCAAATCCAAATAAGGGCTAGGGTCCTTCATGTAGTTTGCCAAGCCATGTTGAACGGGTGTGTTCACCGTAAACACATTGAACTGATGGACCTTTCGGAACTCAGCCGTTAGCGCTGCCGGCGCCGCAACCGTGCCGACTTTCCAGCCCGTCACGTGATAGGTCTTGCCAAAGCTAGAGACCACAAAGGCCCGAGCGGCCAGCCCCGAATAACTGGAGGCGCTGCAGTGCATAAGGGGTTGGTACACCATGTGCTCATAGACTTCATCGCTGATGAGCACAATGGAAGTGGGCGCCAAAATTTCTTGAAGCTTGAGCATGTCTTCATGCCGCCAGACCATGCCACTGGGGTTGTGCGGAGAGTTGATCAAGATGGCCCGTGTGCGTGCGCTGATGGCGGCTTGAATTTTGTCAAAGTCGGGCCTGAAGGTACCAGGCGTTAGGGGCACGCGCACCACCACACCGCCCGCCATGTCAATGTTAGGCACATAGCTGTCGTAGCAGGGCTCCAACACAATCACTTCGTCGCCTGGGTGCACCACGGCCAGCATGATGGTCAAAATGGCTTGTGTGGCGCCTGCCGTGACTGTTATTTCGGTGTTGGGGTCGTAGTGATGGCCATACAGTTTTTCAATTTTTTCAGAAACGGCCTGCCTCAAGGGCGCAACGCCAGGCATGGGCGGATACTGATTCAAGCCTTGATGCATGGCCGATGAAACGTCAGCGATCAATTGCGGATCGCATTCGAAATCTGGAAATCCTTGTCCTAAATTGACGGCACCCGACTCGGTTGCCAAAGCTGACATGACAGAGAAAATGGTGGTCCCCATGGCGGGGTGCTTGGAAACAAGCTGGGGTGTGATGGTTGGGGTCATGCTTCTCTCACAACTCGTAATCGTTGACATGGCCTGTCATGGCCTTGGCCACCAAGGCGGCCGTCAGACGGTCGCTGAGGAGTTCTGCAAATTGGAAAACAAAATTGCGCAGGTAAGCGCCTCGCTTGAATGCAACGCGGGCCACATTGTTGCCCAACAAGTTGCCTAAGGGTATGGCTACCAAGTCACCGACCTGGTCGTCTTTCATGGCCATCTCTGCCACGATACCAATGCCCAAACCCAACCTGACATAAGTCTTGATCACATCAGAATCAATGGCCTCAAGGGCAATGCGCGGGTGCAGTTTTTTATTGGCAAATGCCGCATCAATACGAGTACGACCCGTGAACGAGGGGTGATAGGTAATGAGTGGTTCTTTGGCGATGTCTTCCAGATGCAAATGTTTTTTGCGCGCCAAAGGGTGATCCAGAGGCAAGACCAACATGTGTTGCCATTCGTAGCAGGGCAGCGTAACCAAGTCTTCGTAATCGGCCAAGGATTCGGTTGCCATGCCAATTTCTGCGGTGTCGTCCATCAACATTCGAGCCACTTGATCGGGTGAGCCTTGGTGCAAACTGATGTTGACTTGCGGGTAAAGTTCACGCAAACGTGCAACAGGCACGGGCAGCACATAGCGGGCTTGGGTGTGTGTGGTGGCAATCGACAAGGTGCCATTGTTTTGAGCACTGTATTGCTCGCCAATGCGCTTCAAATTGCCAATCTCACGCATGATGACTTCAATGCTTTTTAAGACGTGCTGGCCGGGTTCTGTGATGCGCTTCAAGCGCTTGCCGTGGCGCGCAAAGATGTCGATCCCCAACTCTTGCTCCAATTCAATGATGGCCTTGGAGACGCCCGGTTGTGAGGTGTGAAGTGCTTTGGCAGCTTCGGTCAAGTTGAGATTTCGACGAGCCGCCTCTTGAACGAAGCGGAACTGGTGCAAGTTCATATCAATAAACCCTATAAATATGGATTTATTATGCCTTATGGATCTATAGATTTAAGCGCAATCTGCGCCATGGCCAAGGTCAATTCGGGTTCTTCGCCAATGGCGCGACGCAGGTCAAACTCAATATGGGGGTAATTGGTTTGCAGCGATTTCATGAGCTCAGGCAAATCTTCACGTGCGTGTTTGCCAATGCCTAAAAACATGGGCACGACAGCAATGTGAGTCAAACCCTGCTTGGACAAGGTTTGAACACAAGTGGGCAGGTCGGGGCTGGTGAGTTCCAAAAAAGCGCACACCACCTGGGTTGAGGGCGAGAGGTTTTTGATTTGCTGGGCGACGGCTTCAATGGGCAAACGCCACAAAGGGTCTCTAGAGCCGTGGGCAAATAAAACAATGCCTTGTTGATGAGTGCTTGAATGCATGTTGAGTTATTGCCTAATGACCAGCCATCCAAAAGTGGCCAGCGATACCAAACTGTAAATGATGGCGGGTGCTGCTGCAGTGAGCCAAGGCTGCCAGTTTTGCAAGTTGCCCATAAAGCCAAACACATTGTTGAGCAAGTAAAAACTAATGCCGGCCATGACGCCGCCAAACACGTAGCCTGCAATGTTGCCCGACCTGAAATGCAAATAGGCAAACGGCAAAGCCAGCGTCAACATGACCCAGCAACTGAGAGGGTAAAAAACTTTTCGCCAAAACTCAATTTCATAGCGCTGGGCGCTTTGGCCATTGGCTGCCAAGTGCTGCATGTACTGAAACAGATCAATGGTTTTCATTCTGTCTGGGCTAAGCAGCGCAGCGCTGATCATCTCGGCAGTCAGATCGGTTTTCCATTGCCATTGCGGCAAGTTCAAAATTTCAATTCTTGAAACCTCGGTCGACTTGATGTGAAAAACACGGCGATCGACCGATTGCAAAAGCCAAGCGCCTTCGTTGGTAAAGACGCCTTTGGGTGATGTGGTGATGGCCAGCAACCTGCCTTGCGTGTCAAATTCATGAATGCGAATATTCTCGGGTTGACCCTCGCTGCTTAAGGCACGAACATTGACTGCAAATTGCGAATCGGCTTGTTTTTCTCGAAGCCATGCGCCTGTTTGGCCCACCGTAATCTGGCCTTGGTATTTGGCTTTGAGGAGTTGCGCTTGTTTGTCAGACCAGGGCGAAATGTAATCGCCAAAAATAAAGGTCACAAAGACAAACACCAAGCCCAACTGAAACAAAGAACCCAAGGCTCGCCAGGGACCTAAGCCGCCCGTTCGCAAGATGGTGAACTCTGAACTCTGCGCAAATCGGGCCATCACAAAGATAGAGCCAATGAGAACCGAGATGGGCAAAAGTTCGTATAAATGACTTGGTATGAGCAAGCCCACGTACATCAGCGCATGCTGAAATTGATAGCCATCGTATTTGTTTTTGCTGAGGGCTTGGAGTTGATCGACCAAGTCGAAAAAAACAAACAAGGCCAAAAAACCGATGGCGACAAAACTGACTGCGCGAATAATTTCGCCATGAATTAGGCGTCGAATGGTTTTCATGCTTTGGACGCTTTGTTTTGAAGGGGTGCCGCGGGCAGAAGGTTGCGCCATGAAAGATTCAAGTGGCGAATCATGAGCCATGAAATGGCGAACACAAAAACCAAACCATGCAATGTGATCATGAAAGATGGCAAGGTGACTTTACCTGCAGCAATCCAATTTTGACCCACGTTCACCATGTTGTAGTAAGCCACAAAACAGAACAAGGCCAATGCCAAGTTGTAACTTTTGCCCACCCTTGGATTGACACTGGCCACGGCCAGACCAATCAGCAGCAAATTGAATGCAGCCAAGGCCAGTCCGACGCGCCAAGACAACTCGCCCAAATTAATGGGCGTTGGATTTTTGAGTAATTCGAACGAAGTCATGATGCGACTTTGCATGTCACTGACTGAGAACTTGGAGGACGGATCAATCAGGAGTTGATAGTCTTTGAATTCAGTGATGCGAACCTCACCCGTCTTGAGGTTCTTCAGCATTTGTTGACCCTGCTGCAAACTTAAGAATCGCTCGCCCTTGTTGATTTCAATTTGACCTTGCTGCGCAGTGGTCACGCTTTCAAAATGGCCATCGACGCTGGACACAAAGACATTGCGGCCGGTTTGATTATTGGGACTGTCTTTGTCAATGAAGAACACACGTTTGCCACCGGCAGACTCCTGAAACTGGCCTGGTGCAACCCGTTCAATGTCGTTGCGTCGCTCGTACCTGTCACGAAGGTCTTGAATTTGTTTGTTGCTCCAAGGCCAAACAAACAAAGCAAGCAACGCAATCATGGCCAAAATAGGCCATGCAAATTGAAACATGGGTTTTGAAAAAGAACCCAAGCCCTTGCCACTCGAAAACCAAATGACCATTTCACTGTCGGCATACATGCGAGAAAGTGTGGACACCACGGCAATGAACAAACTCAGGGTCAAAATGGTGGTGAGGTGGCCAATGACCGTCAGGCCCATCACCAACATGACTTCTGAGGGATTGACGCTGCCTTTTGTGGCTTGTCCCAGCGTTCGGATCAAAATAATGGTCATCACGATGGTGGCCAAAACCACAACCGTGGCACCAAAACTTCGGGCCAAGTCTTTTCGAATGGAAGAATGGAATAACATTACGGCGTAGGAAACACTTAATTATGAACTTCGAATTAAAAACACTTTCACTGGCTTCAGCAGCCAAAACCTCAACAGACACCCTGATTGTCCTCATTTCTGAGCACTTTGAAGCGGGTAAAGACCCTCTTTCTGCATTGATTTCCAAAGCCACTCAGGCCAAAGACTTCTCAAGCAAAGCCGGAAAAACTCTTCAGGCCTACGCCGTGGCGGGTGTTTCAGCGGCCAAAATTATTTTGGTGGGTACGGGCGAGGGCAAGCCAGCAGACATCAAATCTGGCCTCACAGGCGCCATGGCCACGCTCAAGTCTGCCGAAACCAGCAAGGCTTTGGTGGCTTTTGCGGGCAGTGTCAATTCGGCCCAACTGCATGCCGCTGTCTT
>CALPYQ020000113.1 GCA_943327965.2 Singulisphaera sp. GP187 | reverse complement strand
GAAATTTCTCCATCATTGCGCACATCGATCACGGTAAATCGACGCTGGCCGATCGATTGATTCAACGCTGCGGTGGATTGCAAGAACGCGAAATGGAAGCGCAAGTTTTGGACTCGATGGACATCGAAAAAGAACGCGGCATTACCATCAAGGCGCAAACTGCTTCCTTGCAATACAAGGCCAAAGACGGCCAAATTTACAACCTGAATTTAATCGACACACCCGGTCACGTTGACTTCTCTTATGAGGTTTCACGCTCCTTGTCGGCGTGTGAGGGTGCCTTGTTGGTGGTCGATGCCAGTCAAGGCGTGGAAGCGCAAACTGTGGCCAATTGCTACACCGCTCTCGACCTGGGTGTTGAGGTTGTTCCCGTTTTGAACAAAATGGATTTGCCGCAAGCCGATCCCGAAAATGCCAAAGCTGAAGTCGAAGATGTGATTGGCATCGACGCCAGCGAAGCCATTCCGTGCTCTGCCAAAACCGGCATGGGCATCGACGAAATTTTGGAAGCGATCGTTGCCAAAATACCGGCGCCTAAAGGCAATCCCAACGCGCCGTTGCGCGCCATGATCATCGACAGTTGGTTTGATACCTATGTGGGTGTGGTCATGTTGGTGCGTGTCGTTGACGGACGCTTAGGCAAAGGCGAGCGCTTCAAGATGATGGCAACGGAGGCTGTGTATAACGCAGACACAATGGGCGTTTTTACACCCGGAAATGAACCACGTGACAGCCTCGAAGCCGGTCAGGTGGGTTACATCATTGCGGGCATCAAAGAGCTGCAAGCAGCCAAAGTGGGTGACACCATCACCCTTGAAAAAAAATTACCCAACAACTTGGGGCCTGCGCAAAATGCACTGCCAGGATTTAAAGAAATTCAACCGCAGGTTTTTGCTGGTTTGTACCCGACTGAAGCCAATCAATACGATTCATTGCGCGACGCTCTGGAAAAACTCAAGCTCAACGATGCTTCTTTGCATTACGAAGCAGAAGTTTCACAAGCCTTGGGATTTGGTTTCCGGTGTGGTTTCTTGGGCCTGTTGCACATGGAGATTGTGCAAGAACGTTTAGAGCGCGAGTTTGACCAAGACCTGATTACCACCGCACCCAGCGTGGTTTACGAAGTGGTAAAGGGCGATGGTGAAGTGGTCATGGTCGAAAACCCAGCCAAGATGCCTGAACAAGGCAAGATGCAGGAAATTCGAGAGCCCATCGTCACGGTGCATTTGTACATGCCCCAAGATTATGTGGGCCCGGTCATGACCCTCGCCAACCAAAAGCGTGGTGTTCAGATCAACATGGCCTACCATGGTCGCCAAGTCATGTTGACCTATGAGATGCCGCTTGGAGAAATTGTTCTCGACTTCTTTGACAAGCTCAAGTCGGTTTCTCGCGGGTATGCCTCCATGGACTACGAGTTCAAAGAATTCAGACCCTCTGATGTTGTCAAAGTCGATATTTTGCTCAATGGCGAGAAGGTCGATGCCCTGTCCATCATTGTTCATCGCACCCAAGCGGCTTACCGCGGACGTGCTGTCGTTGGCAAGATGAGGGAAATTATCAGCCGTCAGATGTTTGATGTGGCCATTCAGGCCGCCATCGGCGCCAACATCATTGCCCGTGAAACTGTCAAAGCCCTGCGTAAAAATGTGTTGGCCAAGTGCTATGGTGGCGATATCACCCGCAAACGCAAATTGCTGGAAAAGCAAAAGGCGGGTAAAAAACGGATGAAACAAATTGGCTCGGTTGAGGTGCCCCAAGAGGCATTCTTGGCCATTTTGCAGGTAGAAGATTGATGCAAGTCTTAACGGCTTTTATTTTGGCGGCGTTCTGTTCTTACGCAGGCTCTTGGTACTTTGGCTTCATCGAGGGCAACTTTGCATTGCTCATGCTGATGGCAGTCGTTATTTCAGGGGTCTATTGGTTGGCTGAGAAGTTTTACTTTTGGCCACAACGATTAAAGTCGGTGGCGCAATTGGACAGCGACAAGGCAAAACGCCAACAAGACTTGGCCAAAATGGGCATTGAAAGAACCGATACCGAAACGGGTGAAGCTCGAAATCAGCTGCTGATGCAGCCTTGGTGGCTTGATTGGACAGCCGGGCTGTTCCCAGTCATTCTGTTTATTTTCATATTGCGTTCTTTTTTGTATGAGCCTTTCAAAATTCCTTCAGGCTCCATGATTCCTACCTTGTGGGTGGGCGATCTCATCTTGGTGAACAAGTTCCACTATGGTGTTCGTTTGCCGGTGGTCAATATCAAGGTCACGCAAGGTACGCCTGTTGCGCGCGGCGATGTCATGGTTTTTAAATATCCTCCCCGTCCCAGTGTCGACTACATCAAGCGTGTGGTGGGTATACCTGGCGACGAAATTGCCTATTTGAACAAAAAGCTCACCATCAACGGCCAAGCGGTTCCCACTGAATCTATTCCTGAGTTTTTTGACGAATCAGTCATGCGTTATTCCAAGCAGTTTCAGGAAAAGTTAGGCCCTAAAACACACAATTTGTTGGTAGATGACGACCGACCTGCGTTCATTCCAGGTGCAGAAGATTTTCCATTCAAAGAGCGCTGCAACTACACGGTGGAAGGTGTGACTTGCAAGGTGCCTGAAGGCCACTACTTCATGATGGGCGACAATCGAGACAATTCACTTGATTCTCGTTATTGGGGCTTTGTACCCGACGCCAACATTGTGGGAAAAGCTTTTTTTGTCTGGATGAATTTTGGAAATTTAGGTCGCATTGGCAGCTTCAATTGAGTTTCAGCCCTAGCGAAGTTATGCTTGCATCTCATTTCATTTTTTACAGGTCATCAGTTTGAACGACGGTCTTAGCCAATTGCAAATTCGCTTAAAGCACAACTTCAAAGATTCGAGTTTGATTGAGCGTGCTGTCACGCACCGGAGTTTTTCTGCTGATCACAATGAGCGACTAGAATTTTTAGGCGATTCGGTGCTCAATTTGGCGGTTGCGCACCTTCTGTATGCACAGATGAAAGAGCTGCCCGAAGGCGATTTGTCCCGGGTCAGGGCTAGCTTGGTCAAGCAAGAGACCTTGCACCAATTGGCCCTGAAACTCGACATACCCAGTTGCCTCAAATTGGGCGAAGGTGAGCTTAAATCGGGTGGCCAGCGCCGCCCCTCCATTTTGGCAGATGCCTTAGAAGCTCTCATTGGCGCAGTTTTTCTGGATGCAGGATACGAAGCTGCCGAAAAATTGGTCCATGGCTTGTTTGAAAACGTTGAAATCAATCCAAGCTTGTTGGCAGCAGCCAAAGATCCTAAAACAGAGCTACAGGAGTGGTTGCAAGGTCGTAAACTGCAACTTCCCCAGTACAGCGTGGTGGCCACCTCAGGTGCTGCGCACAGGCAAATATTCGATGTCGCTTGCGACATCCCCGAACTCAGTCTCTCACAACACGGCAGCGGCCCTTCGCGCCGTGCCGGTGAGCAAGCCGCGGCAGCTGCCATGCTTGAAATTTTGAAAGTCAAGGCACGCGGATGAACACAGAAACCAACCCCGCCCAACGTTGCGGTTTGGTCGCCATCATAGGCAAGCCCAACGTGGGCAAGTCCACTTTGCTCAATGCCTTGGTGGGCCAAAAAATCAGCATCACCTCTCGCAAGGCGCAAACGACGCGTCACCGAATTACAGGTATACGCACTGAAGGTGCTTCCCAGTATGTCTTTGTGGACACCCCTGGTTTTCAAACTCGCCACAATACGGCGTTGAACAAATCTTTGAACAAAACTGTTCTGGGCGCTGTGGGCGATGTGGACTTGGTTTTGTTTGTGGTGGAAGCTGGCATGTTCAACACGGCCGATGCCAAGGTGTTGGCATTGCTCAAACCCGATGTGCCAGTTTTGCTCATTGCCAACAAACTCGATGCCATCAACCGCCGTGAAGATTTAGCGCCATGGCTTAAAGAGATGCAAGAGCGACACCCGTTCACGGAGTTTGTGCCCATGTCGGCCAAAAATGCCAAGGACATTGAGCGCTTGATGGGCTATTGTGAAAAGTATCTACCCGAGCAAGCTTGGTGGTACGCCGAGGATGAACTGACCGACCGCAGTGAAAAGTTCTTGGCCAGTGAAATTGTTCGTGAAAAACTGTTCCGCTTCACGGGTGACGAATTGCCTTACACCTCAACGGTGGTCATCGATAAATTTGACGAAGAGCCAAGCCGATCTGCCAACCGCATGATTCGCATTGCTGCCACCATTGTGGTGGAGCGCGAAGGCCACAAGGCCATGGTCATTGGTGACAAGGGTGAGCGACTTAAACGCATTGGTACTGAAGCGCGTCAAGAACTCGAAAAACTCATGGACGCCAAAGTCTTTATCGAGTTATGGGTCAAGGTTCGCTCTGGGTGGGCCGACGACGAAGCGCGTGTTCGCTCCTTCGGTTACGAATAAAAGCGCAGGCCATGGCCGCTGTCTTGAAGCGAATTTCGGATGAGCCGGCCTATGTGCTGCATCGTTATGACTGGAGCGAGTCCAGTCTCATCCTAGAAGTTTTCACGCGGCACCACGGGCGCATTGCCTTGGTTGCCAAAGGTGCCAAAAAACCCAGTTCTTCTTTCAGGCCCGTATTGCTCCCCCTTCAAGCCATACAAGTGGCTTTTGGTGGCGATGCCGACATCAGGACCTTGAAATCCGCAGAATGGGTTAGCGGACACGTCATGCCCACTGGCGATGCCTTGCTCTCAGGCTATTATTTGAACGAGTTGTTACTCAGGTTGTTGGCCAGAGAAGACCCGCACCCTCAATTGTTTGATGCGTATGCCGCCACGGTGCGTGTCATGGCCTCTGAGCCTGGTGAATTGTTGCAAGCGTCTCTTCGCGTGTTTGAGCTCTTGTTGCTCCGTGAAATTGGCTTGCTGCCCAGTTTGAATTGCCAAACCCTCACCATGGCGGCGTTGGATGCATCGAAAGACTATTGTTTGGTGCCAGAAGGCGGATTGCGCTTGGCCCACCGCGACGATCGCCATGCTTTGAATGGCATGCAGTGGCAATCTTTGCAAAATGCCTTAGACGGCGTATCGCCGTTCACAGACACACTTCGTTTGAGCTTGGACATGTTGACGCCACTTCGCACCCAACTTCGCACCTTGCTCAATTACCATTGCGGTGTCGGTACTTTAAAGACCCGGCAAATGATGATCGATATTCAAAATTTATGAGTCCTTCATGACCCTTCATTCCAAAACGGCCTTGTCCGTTAACGTCAACAAAGTGGCATTGCTTCGAAATTCACGTCACTTGGGAATTCCCAGTGTCTTGAAGGCGGCGCAAATGTGCCTAGAAGCTGGCGCAGACGGCATCACCATTCACCCTCGTCCAGATGAAAGACATATTCGCGCATCTGATGTCATTGAGTTGGCCGAGTTGATGAAGCGTTGGCCAGATCGTGAGTTCAACATTGAAGGCAATCCGTTTCACCAGTTGATGGGCTTTGTTCGAACTTTCAGACCACATCAAGTGACTTTTGTGCCCGACAGTGAAGGCCAATTCACGAGTGACCATGGTTGGTCATTTCCCAAGGATGCGGCGCAGCTGAAACCCTTGATTGAAGAGTGCAAGTCTTTGGGCGTTCGGGTGAGTTTGTTCATGGACCCTGAACCCGATCAAATGCAAGCGGTTCAAGAAGTTGGCGCCGATCGCGTTGAACTTTACACAGAGCCCTATGCCGCCACTTGGGGTACGCCAGCCCATGAAGACTGTTTGTTAAGTTACGTCAAAACAGCCAAAGCAGCCTTGGCTGTGGGGTTGGGTGTCAATGCTGGTCATGATTTGAACCAAGACAATCTACCTCGATTTTCGCAAGCCGTACCTGGGCTGTTGGAAGTCTCCATTGGCCACGCTTTGATTGCGGATGCTTTGGAAGTGGGCTATGCCGCCACCGTCCATGGTTATTTGAAGGCCTTGGGCCGGTAGCAGGTAGTCGGCCATGATTTACGGTATTGGAACCGACCTGTGCGATGTGCGTCGCATTAGAGCCAGCCTTGAAAAGCACGGCGATCGCTTTGCGCAAAAAGTACTGAGTGATACCGAATTCG
>CALPYQ020000112.1 GCA_943327965.2 Singulisphaera sp. GP187 | reverse complement strand
TTGCAGCCATGAAGCAAGCAGATCAAATTTTCCAGTTGGGTGAGGCGCTGCCCACCAGGGTCAAAGACGCTGCCAGCGTCCCTGCTGTCCGCTTAACGGTGGGCATCTGTGACAGCCTGCCCAAAATGGTGGCGCATCGACTGTTGCTCCCCGTCATTGGCGTTAAAAATTTAAAGCTGACTTGTTATGAAGGTCAATTGGACGATCTATTGGGTGACTTGGCTTTGCATCGACTTGATGTGGTCTTGTCAGACCGGCCTGCATCATTCAATCCCAACATCAAGTTGTACAGCCATGCGCTGGGGGTGACAGACATTGCCTGGTACGGCAATTCAAAAATGGTGAAGGCAAGTCAGCGTAATTTCCCTAAATGCTTAGAAACTATTCCGGTCTTGTTGCCGACCGCGCACACGGCTGTCCGCGATCGATTGGACCACTGGTTTGAACAGCGCGCCATCAAGCCAAATATTGTGGGCGAATTTGAGGACAGTGCACTCTTAAAAACATTTGGTGCCAATGGGATGGGTGTCTTTCCGGCGGCCGAATGGGTGCATGCAGACTTAACAGCGCATTACGCTGTGCACCGTTTGGGCGCTTGCGAAGGTGTGAAAGAACATTTCTTTGCCATTGGAACAGAGCGAAAAGTTCAACACCCCCTGGTTCAACAACTGTTGCAACAAAAGTTGTGACCCAGAGGCTTGGTTTGATTGAGGAAACTTTGAGTTAATCAGACTGTGGCTTCGCTGTGCGAACACTCAAAAGCATGGTGATTGCCAAAATACCCACGACCACGCCCAATGAGGCCAGGACCGGTATTTTGTAGAAATCGATCAAGCACATTTTGGTGCCGATGAATACCAAGATGACGGCCAGTCCGTAGTTCAACAAGTGGAACTTGTTGGCCACAGATGCCAGCAAAAAGTACATGGCACGCAAACCCAAGATGGCAAAGACGTTGCTGGTTAAAACAATGAAGGGATCGCTGGTAATTGCAAAGATGGCAGGGATAGAGTCCACAGCAAATATCACATCGGTCAAGGCAATCAAGCAAATGACCATGAACAAAGGGGTTGCGACTTTTTTGCCGTTTTCAAGCGTCCAGAAATTTTCGCCATCGTAGTCTTTGCTCACTGGAATCATTTTGCGCAAGAGCTTGAGCGCAGGGTTGTCATCCAAGTCGGGTTCTTTGCCGGCTGCCCACCACATTTTGATGCCAGTGAGAATTAAAAATGCGCCGAACACATAAAGAATCCAATGGAATTCAGCCAGTAGCCAACCGCCCACCAAAATCATGATGGTGCGCAGAACAATGGCGCCAATGATGCCAATCATGAGCACCCTCTTTTGAAAATGGGAGGGCACTGCAAAATAGGTGAAGATCATCAAGAAGACAAAGATATTGTCGACAGCCAAAGACTTTTCAATCAGGTAGCCCGTTAAAAACTCAAGCGACTTGGTGTTGGCCAGCTCAGTGGACCCCGTGGTGTCTTTAACGGCCCACCAAAAAAGTCCATTGAACAAAAAGCTGAGGGCAATCCATACCAGAGACCAGTTCAATGCCTCTTTGACGCCAATTTCCTGAGCGCCTTGTTTTCGAAGGACGACAAAGTCAATGAACAAAGAGGCCAAAACGATGGCGACAAACGTGGCCCAGAGCCATAAAGGAGCAATTGTTTCCATACTTACCTTGAATTGAAAATTCCCCAGTGGGGTGAAGTTGTAAGCGGAAGTTTAATTCTAAATAGTCAGTTTAAATTTGAATTAAATTGACTATTACTTCGTAAAAATAGGAATTTAAAAAGGTCTGAATTGGGGATGCTATGCCGCCCATTGAGACGTGCAATGGTTTATTTTCCGAGCAAGAACAAAATCGGTATTGCCAATCGTTCAGTCCACGCCTTTTCGTTGTGTCCCGTTCCATCGAAGACACGCGTCAAGAAATTGGGTTTGGCGCCGCTTTCGACATAGCCTTTGTCGCGAATAATTTGGTTGATGAAATTTTGATAGGGCGCATACAAGGCATCCAGTTCGATGGTGCCATGGTCTTGGTAGATTTTGTGCGATTGTGGACTTGCCAACTTGTCTCTGAGATAGATGTAGGCAGACAGTGGGATGTGTGAGTTGGGTTGATGAATGCCGATCCAATGCGTTGAAAGACCCGCCGCACCGCCAAAAACCTCAGGATACTCATTCAAGGCATAGATCGAAATCAGCCCCCCCATGCTCGAGCCCATGATGGCGGTTTGAGCAGGGCCTTTGTGCGTCGGATACTTGGCGTCAATGAAGGGCTTGAGTTCTTCAACCAAAAACCGCAAGTAGGCATCCGATTGGGGTTTGTCTCTTAAAGCCTTTTGAATGAACAACTTTCGAGGTTCCTCGGGCATGTGAGGCAAAAACTTTTCAGGGAAATATTCGCTGTGCCTAAACGGGCCGTTGTTCCATACGCCCACGATGATGGTGGGTGCCAATTGATCGGCCTTCATCAAACGGGATACCGTTTGATCGGCGTTCCAAGCTTGCTTGTTCCAGGTGGTTTTGGCATCGAACAGCATTTGGCCATCATGCATGTAAAGCACATTGAACCGCTGCCCAGAAGATTTAACTTTTTCAAATTCGTCAGGCAACCAAACGTCGACATGGCGCGCCTGGACATATTGAGAAGGAAAATTTTCAAGCCGTTCAATTGTCCCAGACTGCGGTACAGGTAAGGGCGGTGCACTTTGGGCAAAGACCTGTAAAGCTAGAAACAACTGACACACAAGCAGGTTGAAGAAGCGATGACGCATAGTCGGTGACGGATAAGGTGGCTGAAAATAAAAAGCAAAAAATGTTGCATGAATGCTATATAGCATTTATACTACATTCATGAGCCGTAACGAAGAAGTACCAGTTTACAACCGCATTGCCCAACAGCGCGACTTGCTGGGCATGTCGCGCCAGCAATTGGCCGAGCTGGTGGGTGTTCATTATCAAACCATTGGTTACCTAGAGAGAGGCGAGTACAGCCCCAGTTTGGTATTGGCACTCAAAATTTCTGAGGTTTTGGGTCAGGACGTTCAAAGTTTGTTTTCAATCAAACCATTTCCAAAAGGCAAATGACATGCGCCAAAAGAAAGAAAAAAAGTTCTACTGGTCGACAGGCGTCACGCGTGACGAGGTCATCCAAAGTTTGAATGACAGCCGTCATTCTGTCTTGCGTACTCAAGCGAATCGAAGATGGCTTGTGTCTTTGACAGCCATCGCCTTGACCGTCATGGCTTTCACGACTTACATACCGCAACCTAAAATTCGCTCCTATTTGGACATTCTGTTAATGGCCATTGTGCTGGTGGCATATTTTAAATTGCGCAAATCGGTTCGCAATGTGGCAGATGCACCCGATGAGTTGTTGGACGAAAGACAAATTTCTGTGCGTAATACGGGTTACGTGCATGCCTACCGGTATTTGGCAACAATCGGGCTCGTCTATTTCTTTTTCTATTATTTTCTAAACGAAACCGAATTTTTGAAATTGACGCTTGGTTTGGAAAGTTCTAGTTTGACGCAAGTGTTTTTTTCTTACTGCATGTGGGGTGCCTGTTTGCCCTCCATGGTTTTGGCTTGGTTGATGCCTTCAGAAAATCAGAATTAAGGTGGCTCAAAAAATGAAAAATTTATTTTCAAAAATCAAAAGTTTCTTTCAGTTGATCAATAGAGGTCTTCTGAAGGTGTCAGATTGGATGACAAAAGGTCTTCGGATTGCCTTGGTCTTGGGTGTTCTGTTGTACGCCGTGGGCATTGGCTGGGTTGTTTTGTACTCAGACAAAGTCAACTTAGAGGACCCTACTGTTTTGGTGCTTGATCTCAAAGGTGTTTTGGTCGAGGAATCCCCTGGCGGTTTGAAAGATCAAGTGTTGGGAGAACTTCAAGGCAATGCCACCGAAACGATTCGGTTGCGAGACCTTGCCATGACCCTTGAATTGGCTGCCAAGGACAAACACATTGACCGTGTTTTGTTAAAGCTCGATGACTTCCAAGGTGGCGGTTTGGTTTCACTCAGAGAAGCGGCCAGCGCACTTGAAAAATTCAAGGCCTCAGGCAAACCTGTCATTGCTTGGTCAAGCATGTACGACCAGCGTCAATATTATTTGGCTGCGCAAGCCAATCAAATTTTGGTTCATCCTTTGGGGGGTGTCCTCATTGAAGGTTTTGGTCGTTCACGCAATTACTACAAAGACGCGCTAGACAAGTTGGGTGTCAAAGCCAACCTCATTCGTGTGGGTCAATTTAAGTCGGCTGGCGAGCCTTATGTTTTGAACGCACCTTCTGAAGCGGCCTTAAAAGCAGAAGCGCATGTGTACGATGCCATGTGGTCTTTGTACACAGAGGGAGTTGAAAAAGCTCGCAATTTACCGCAGGGCAGCATTTCTCAAAACATAGCCAAGCTGCCCAATGCCTTGGTTGACGTCAAAGGCAATACTTCGCAGCTGGCCATGGACTGGAAATGGGTCGATCAGTTGCAAACCTTTGAAGCTTTGCGTGAAACGCTCATGAAAGACGTGGGCAAGAACGAAGACATTCAGTCTTTCCGTCAAGTCAATTGGAAAGACTATTTGCGATCTGAAATCAAAAAGGTCAAAGGCGATCACATTGCAGTTGTGGTGGCACAAGGTGAAATTGGCGATGGCCGCGCACCCGCAGGCAAAGTCGGTGGTTTGTCCACCTCTGAAATGATTCGCAAAGCCACTGAGGACAAAGAAGTCAAGGCCATTGTTTTGCGCGTTAATTCCCCTGGCGGAAGTGTTTATGGATCCGAACTCATTCGTGATCAACTCCAAATTGCGCGTGACAAAGGCAAGCCTGTTGTCATCTCCATGGGTGACCTGGCTGCTTCCGGTGGCTATTGGATTTCTATGGCATCCGACCTGGTCATTGCAGACCCCGCCACCATTACCGGTTCTATTGGCGTATTTGCCATGCTGCCAACTGGCGAGGGTTTAATGAGCAAAATTGGTGTCAATACGGGAGGCTACAAGACCACTTGGTTGGCGGGTGCCTACGATCCCCGAAAATCTTTGGATCCACGCATTCAAACATTGGTGCAGTCCAGTATTGAAAACATTTACACAGACTTTATTGGCAAAGTTTCAAAAACACGCAAACTCGATCTGGCCAAGGTGGATGAGTTGGCACAAGGTCGTATTTGGACGGGTGCACAAGCAAAGCAACATCAGTTGGTTGACCGATTGGGCAGTTTCTCTGACGCCATTGAAGAGGCTCGCCAACGCGTTGCCAAATTAGAAGGCCAATCGGCTGCCAGCGCCAAAGACATGCCGATCAAGTATGCGGGGCCTAAAAAATCTGCATTCGAGAAGATCGCTCAAAAGTTCATGGGTCAAATTGGTTGGACCGCAGCGGAAAATCCAGGCCTTGCGCAGTGGGTTCAACTGACCGGACTGGTGGGCAGCGATGCTGTGTTGCTTCAAACGCTGGGACAAGATTTGTCTTGGTTGCAAACGGTCATTGCAAAGCAACAGCCATTTGGTGCTGCGGCACATTGTTTGTGTGAAATTTCACCTTAAGCTGTGCCCCAATTTGTTGGACCGCAAAGGCCAAGTCAGAGCTGATAGATGTTGATGGCGTTGCCACCCAGAATCAAAGCTTGGTCTTCGCTGCTGCAATGCGCTATCAGTTTGAGACTGAACTCTCGCCAGCTTGCGTAAGACCCGGCCAGTTCTAACACTGGCCAGTCGCTGCCCCAGATGATTCTTTGGGGCGTCCAAATTTCAAGCAATGCTTGGCTCCAAGGCGCCACGGTGTCAACTGAACTGCCTTTCGGTGCTTCGGTCCACAATCCCGAAAGTTTGCACATCACCTGCTGAGGCGCGGTCTCTTGTGCAAGCTGCCTCATCAAGTTTTTCCAACTCGACATTTCAGCTGGGTTGATGATGGGCTTAGCGCCATGGTCAATGACCACTTTCAAATTGGGATGCGCCCGCGTGACTTTCAAGATGTTCGCCATGTGGACAGGTTTTATCAACGCATCGAATACCAAATGGTGTTCGGCCATGGCATGCAGGACGGGTTGAATTTG
>CALPYQ020000111.1 GCA_943327965.2 Singulisphaera sp. GP187 | reverse complement strand
GAAAGTTGGATTGCAGAAAGAACCCAAAGCAACGACCCCCTGAGCGACTGGCTGAACAAGCAAGCCAATGCAGGGACCTTGCCTGCGCCTGCTGGTAATTCATCCAGTTCAGGAAATGTTTCAGGTTCGCCCTCGCCGGCCATTGCTCAAAACACCACCCCCAACCCAAGCACGCCAGTATCGCCGCCCATCACAGACCGCTTGATTGTGGTGGCCATTGACGCTGGTCATGGCGGCGAAGATCCTGGCGCCATTGGTCCGAATGGCACCAAAGAAAAAGATGTGGTCTTGCAAATTGCCATGAAACTGCGCGATCGCATCAATGTCACCACCGTCAAAGGCAGCCCCATGCGCGCCTTTTTGACACGCGATGCCGATTACTTTGTCCCCTTGCATGTGCGTGTCCAAAAAGCGCGCAAGGTCCAGGCCGATTTGTTTGTCAGTGTGCATGCCGACGCTTTCTTCACGCCCAACGCGCAAGGCGCCAGTGTCTTTGCACTTAGCCATGGTGCTGCGTCTAGCAGCGCGGCACGTTGGATGGCGCAACAAGAAAACAAAGCCGACTTGATTGGTGGCATGAACTTCGGCGTCAAAGACTCACAAGTGCAGCAAGCTTTGCTTGACATGAGCACGTCGGCTCAAATTAAAGACAGCTTGAACTTGGGCAGCGCCATTCTCAGAGAAATTGGGAGTGTGGGCAGGCTGCACAAACCTAGGGTTGAGCAAGCTGGTTTTGCCGTCTTGAAGGCGCCAGACATTCCCAGCGTATTGGTTGAAACAGCTTTCATCAGCAACCCCGATGAAGAAGCCAAACTGTCAGATCCAAATTATCAAAACAACATGGCCGATGCGTTGGTCAAAGGCTTGCAAAAATACTTTGAACGTAACCCGCCTCTGGCCCGTAAACGCTCAACTTAATTTGGTTTTGAGGTGATTGGAGGAAATCCCTCTACCCTGGCGCGAACTTCCTCCCAACGAGCAGGATCACAACCGCGGCGCATGACCACCAAAGTGGCACTGGCCAGTGCATGGCACAACACATCTTGCAGCGTTGGGTCAGAGGCTTCTGCAGCCCACAACTTCAAATTGGCAGAACCAACTGGGTTGTCGGCATGATGCAGCGCACAGGCCAATAAGCCCGCCAAAAAACTGTCGCCCGCACCGACAGTGTCGAGTACTTTGACAGGCGCGGCCTCGCGTGCGCTCAACACTTTGATGTCTGCGCCATGGCGAACCAACAGCCGCGCACCTTCGGCGCCCAAGGTCAATGCCATCCACTGGGCGGAACCAAGTTGCATGAGATGCATGGCTTGGTCCATGGGCGTTTGGCCCGGCAGTTGCAAATGGGCCAAATCTTCATCACTGGCCTTGAGGACATCGGCCAACTGCGCCATTTCCAAGACGTTCGCACGGTACGAAGCCAAGTCGGGCATGACAGAGGGTCGCAAATTGACGTCCACCACGATCCATCGACCTGCCCTTTTTTGGGCTTGCAACCATGGCAAGTAATGCTGCGCGTCAGCAGGATCGAGGGCTAAACATCCTGTGCATGCAATTTGCAGCTGCGGCTGGGCATGGCATACGGCATTCATAGAAGCCGCCGTAATTTCTCGATCGGCCACACCGTTGCGATAAAACGCATAGTCGGGATGTCCCTCTGCATTCAAGGCAACCACCGCCAAGGATGTTGGCTGACCGATGGCTTGCGGCTGGGCCAATTGCACACCCTCCGCTTCCAAGGCTTGCGCCAGTTGCCGGCCAAACCGGTCGCTTGAAAGCGGGTTTTGATACAGGGTCGGTACGTTTTGTCTGGCCAAGGCTCTGGACAAATTGAACACGGCGCCGCCTAAACAGGGCTGAAAATTGCCATCAGGTTGGGCGACCAAGTCAATCAGGGCCTCACCGGCTGTGACCACCCTTGGGGCCTTTTTCAAATTTGAGAGGTGTTGCATGTTCAATGTCATGCCCAAATTCTACGTTTTGCGAGCACGCCAAATGCCAAAAAGGGCAATCAAACCGGGTACGAAAATCATGGCCCAAATAATTTGGCTCAAGTGAGCTTGAACAAAGGCCGTTTCGCCAAACAAGTACCCCGCCGTGGTAAGGCCACAAACCCAAATGATGGCACCCAACACGTTGTACGCTACAAAACGTGAAGGCGTCATGGCCGCCACACCCGCCACAAAGGGTACAAAAGTGCGAATAAAGGGCATGAATCTGGCCAACACAATGGTGATCCCGCCATAGGTTTCATAAAAGTTGTGGGCCTTGTCAAAGGCCGCACGGTTGAAAAAACGTGAGTTTTCCCACTGAAACACCTTAGGTCCAAAAAACCGACCGATTCGGTAATTGACCTGATCGCCGGCGATGGCCGCGATCAAAAGCAAGACCATGACGGTCGGTAGGTCTAACAAGCCCGTACCGCACAAGGTGCCCACCACAAACAACAAAGAGTCACCAGGTAAAAAGGGCATCACCACCAAGCCAGTTTCGACAAAAATGATCAAAAACAGCAAGGCATAGACCCACATGCCGTAGTTCTCCACGAACGCTTGTAAATAGCGGTCGACGTGAAGGACGAAATCCATGAGTTGAAGCAAAGTATCCATCCTGCAATTATCCCTGCCTTTCGGAACACCTACAATTTGAGGATGAATCAGATTCAAACCCGCCGAACCATTCGTGAACTGCCCGATGTGCTGATTAGCCAAATCGCGGCGGGTGAAGTGATAGAACGGCCAGCCTCTGTGGTTCGCGAGTTGGTCGACAACGCACTTGATGCCGGCGCGCGGCACGTCACCTTGCGACTTTTGGGCGGCGGTATTCGACTGATTTCTGTCGAGGACGATGGCTGCGGCATTCCCGATCCAGAATTACCCGTGGCATTGAAACGCCACGCCACCAGCAAAATTGTGAGCTTAGAGGATTTGGAGTCAGTGGCCACCATGGGCTTTCGCGGAGAAGCCTTGGCCGCCATCAATTCTGTCTCTGAAATGAGCGTGCTGTCGCGCACCGAAGGCGCTGCCACAGCCTTTTTGCTGGATGGCCAAACCGGTGAAGTGAGGCCGGCAGCACGTGCCGTCGGCACCACGGTCGAGGTGAAAGAATTATTTTTTTCAACGCCTGCACGGCGACATTTTTTAAAGTCAGAAAATACCGAACTGGCGCATTGCATCGAAGCCGTCAGACGACATGCCTTGGCCCGCTCAGAAGTGAGCTTTGCCATTTGGCACGAAGGCAAAATTGTTGAGCAGTGGCGCAGTCATCCTGGTGAAGCCGGCTGGAACCAGCGCTTGGCCGATGTCTTGGGCGAAGATTTTGTAGCATCTTCCGTCAACATCGATTTCCGCTCGGGTCCTGTCCATGTGCGTGGGCGTGCCGGCATTCCCGATGCTGCACGCGCGCGGGCTGACCAACAGTTTGCCTATGTCAATGGTCGATTTGTGCGTGACAAAGTCATCACACATGGCGCTCGCAGTGCTTACGAAGATGTGCTGCATGGTCAACGCCAACCGGTCTATGTTTTGTACTTGCAAATGGACCCTTCGCGGGTCGATGTCAATGTGCATCCCACCAAAATTGAAGTGCGCTTTCGGGACAGCCGTGAAATTCACCAAGCCATGCGGCATGCCATTGAACGCGCTTTAGCGGTTCCGCGCGCGCAACTTTTGTCAGTCACCGATTCGGCTGTGCAGCAAAGCCCAGCCAGCACAGATCGCACTTTTTTAACGCCAACGCCAAGCACGCCGCCAGCGCAAAATACCTGGTCACAACGCGGCATGGCCTTTGGTGCCGATCGTGCATCGGACGATCCAGCCAAAGCCTTGGCAGAACTCAAAGCACTATGGCGTTCGCCGCATCAAATAGAAGAGCGCGCACCAAGTCCCACGCAAAATTCTGCCGCTTCAAGTGCTGTTCAAGCACCAGGATTTGATGCAGCCCAAGAATGGCCATTAGGCCGTGCCATAGCCCAACTTCAAGGTGTCTACATCTTGGCGGAAAACAGCCAAGGGCTCATTGTGGTGGACATGCACGCAGCCCATGAACGCATTGTGTATGAACGCTTAAAACAGCAACTCGACACCACCCAAATCAGCAGCCAGCCTCTATTAATTCCAGCTTCTTTTGCGGCCACGCCTCAAGAAATAAGCACGGCAGAAAATTGTGCTGATGTTCTCCAGCAGCTGGGGCTTGAAGTGTCAGCCTTATCGGCCAAAACCTTGGCCGTCCGAGCGGTACCCACTTCTTTGGCGCAAGGCGATGCGGTCGAATTAGCCCGCAGTGTGTTGGCGGAATTGGCGCAACACGATGCCGCAACAGTGGTGCAACGCGCGCAAAATGAAATTCTGGCCACCATGGCTTGCCATGGCGCTGTGCGCGCTAACCGCAAACTCACTTTGGATGAAATGAACGCTTTGTTGCGCCAAATGGAAGCCACCGAGCGCTCCGATCAGTGCAACCATGGGCGCCCCACTTGGCGTCAAGTCAGCATGCGGGAATTGGACGCCTTGTTTTTGCGCGGACGCTGATGACTAACTTGGCACACAAAAGCCCACGCAACCAAAAAATGATGGTGCTGCTGCTGGCCCTCTTACTGGGCTTGCAGCCTATCACCACTGACTTGTATTTACCCGCCCTGCCCATCCTCACCCAAGGCTTCGGGGCCAGCATGGTGCAAGCACAATTGACCCTGACAGCCATGCTCTTGGCTTTTGGTTTTTCACAGTTATTTTGGGGCCCTTTGTCAGACAAATGGGGGCGTCGACCCGTTTTGTTAGGCGGTATTGCAGTGTATGCAATCTCAGCCATTGCCTGTGCGCTTGCGCCTGGTATAGAAACGCTGATTGCAGCCCGCACTTTCCAAGGCGTTGCCATGGGCGCGTGCGTCATGGCAGCGAGGGCCATTATCAGAGATTTGTACGAACCTGTTGAAGGGGCCAAGGTCATGTCGCAAGCCCTCTCCGGCCTGGGTCTGATTGCCTGTACGTGTGTGCCAGTGGGTGGCTTTTTGACAGAACAACTGGGATGGCGCTGGGCCCTCAGCAGCTTGTTTTTGTTTGCCGTTTTGACGGGTGCTCTGATTTACTTTTATTTTGACGAGAGCTTGTTGAAACGCAACCCTCAAGCGCTGCAGTTGAAGTCCTTATGGGCCTCTGCTCAACACATCTTTCGCAACCGCACATTTCAAGCCTACAGCGCGTTGTCCACGGTTTCTTTTGCAGGCTTGTTTACCTTCTTAGCAACCTCTTCGTTTGTGTTCACACAAAGCATGGGCTTGAGCCAAACAGTCTATGGCCTGTTGATGATTTCCATGTCAGTGTCGTACATCATTGGCACCTTCATTTGCCGCTGGTTATTGCTGCGCATCAGTGTCCAAACTTGTGTGTTCATGGCAGGTTTTGTCAGCTTAACTGCTGGCTTGCTTTTGATGCTTGTGGCCTACATTGGACCTGGACAATCATGGTTTGGGGCATGGGCTGTCATGGTGCCTGTTAACCTTTATTTATTGGCGCATGGTGTGCACCAACCCTGCGGCCAAAGTGGCTGCGTTGCGCCCTTCCCTGAGATGGCAGGTACTGCGTCCGCATTGAATGGCTTTACCATGATGCTGGTGGCTTTTGGCATGGGCACTTGGATTGGCACCCACATGACAGACCCTCTCTTGGCCATGGCCCACGGCATCATGTTGTGGTCAGCTTGCTTGGCATTGATTGGCAGTTTTGCGGTGCGCAAAATACCCTTGATTCAAACGCCGAAAACTGCAGAATTGTCACCTTCACTTCCCGCTGTACCAAACCGATGAAAGCCCGCGCACTCGCTATTGCAGGCCCCACCGCCAGTGGCAAAACTGGTTTGGCATTGGCCATCGCCGCACACCTTCAACCGCTGGGCGGTGCCGAAATCATCAGTGTGGACTCTGCCTTGGTTTACAAGGGCATGGACATTGGCACGGCCAAACCGACACCAGAAGAATTGGCGACTGTCACACACCACTTGATTGACATTCGTGATCCATTGACGGCCTACAGTGCTGCCGAATTTGCCAGAGACGCTTTGGCTTGTGTGAACGATATTTCTAGTCGCGGCAAAATTCCTTTGTTGGTTGGCGGCACCATGTTGTACTTCAAAGCTTTGTTTGAAGG
>CALPYQ020000110.1 GCA_943327965.2 Singulisphaera sp. GP187 | reverse complement strand
TGGCTCTTGGGCGCAACTGTTTTTTACCAATTCTTCACGCGCTATGTGCTCAACAACTCGGCCTCATGGACGGAAGAAATTGCACGTTATTTGTTGATTGCCACAGTGTTTACCGGTGCCACCATTGGGGTGGCCAAAAACAACCACATTCAAGTGGATTTCTTTTACAAGTTCATGCCAAAGTGGCTGTCCAAGTTCATGAACAACTTGGTGGACATCATGCGCATTGGTTTTTTTGGCGCCGCCACATTTCTAACCTATCAAATGATGGAGAAACTGGGCAACTACAAGATGACCATCGTCGACTTGCCCATGAACTTGGTCTACGGCGTCGTGTTGGCCGGTTTTGCCGCCATGTGCATCCGTGCCATCTGGGTCATGAAAATTCATTGGCAACGCGGCTACACCGTGTTGCAGCGTCCTGAGTCAGAGATGACCGACCGCTAAGCAACTACTTCAAGATCTGAAAGAAATTCGATGTTAAAAATTTTGTTCTTGTTGCTGATGAGTGGTGGCATTCCGGTGGCCATTGCCATGGCAGGCGCCTCGCTCATTTATTTATTCTGGACACAAAGCTCGCCACCCTTTGTGGTCATTCACCGCATGGTGTCTGGCATTGACAGCTTTCCATTGTTGGCCGTGCCCTTCTTCATTTTGGCCGGCAACCTCATGAACAATGCGGGCATCACCAACCGCATTTACAACTACGCCTTGGCTTTGGTGGGTTGGATGAAAGGTGGCTTGGGGCACGTCAATGTGGTGGGCTCAGTGGTGTTTGCAGGCATGAGTGGCACCGCCATTGCCGACGCTGCAGGCCTTGGCACCATCGAAATCAAAGCCATGAAAGACCACGGCTACAGCACCGAGTTTGCAGTGGGTGTCACAGCGGCATCGGCCACACTGGGCCCCATCATTCCACCCAGCTTGCCGTTTGTAATTTACGGCATGATGGCCAACGTCTCGGTGGGCTCGCTGTTTTTGGCAGGCATCTTGCCAGGCGTATTCATGGCCCTTCTCATGATGGTGACCGTGGCTTACTTTGCACACAAAAACAATTGGGGTGCAGACGTTAAGTTTGAATGGCCACGCGTTATCAAAGCATTGGCAGAAACAAGCGTTGTCATAGGTTGGCCCCTTGGTGTTTGGGGCTTGGTCACTTGGTTTGAAACGCCACCTCAATTGACCGTTTTCATTTCGCTTGGCTTTTTGTTCATTGCCGACAAGCTGTTCAAGTTCCAAGCTGTGTTGCCCATCATGACGCCCGTCTTGCTCATTGGCGGCATGACCACCGGCGTTTTCACTCCCACTGAAGGTGCCATTGCCGCTTGTGTCTGGGCCATCATTTTGGGCTTCTTGTGGTACCGCACACTGAACATCAAGATGTTTGTGAAAATTTGCCTAGACACCGTCGAAACCACCGCCACGGTCATGTTCATTGTGGCGGCCGCCAGTATTTTTGGTTGGATGCTCACAGCCACCGGCGTCACTGCGGCAATCAGCGATTGGGTGTTGGGTATCACGCAAGAACCGTGGAAGTTTTTACTTTTGGCCAACTTGCTAATGTTGTTTGTGGGTTGCTTCTTGGAGCCCACCGCAGCCATCACCATTTTGGTTCCCATCTTGGTTCCTATCTGCCAAAAGTTGGGCATTGACTTGGTCCACTTCGGCTTGGTCATGGTGCTGAACCTCATGATTGGTTTGTTACACCCGCCCATGGGCATGGTCTTGTTTGTATTGGCCCGTGTGGCCAAGCTCAGCGTTGAACGCACTACCGCCGCCATCTTGCCCTGGCTCTTCCCGTTGCTGGGCAGTTTGGTCGTCATTACATATTTCCCCAGCCTAGTGCTGTGGTTGCCTAAACAGTTTTATTGAGTTCTATTCATGAGCCTTTTCATTCGTCTCCATCCCGCCGATGACGTGGTCATTGCGCGCGCGCAACTCATGAGCGGCAGCAATGTCGAAGGTGTGCCTGTGCGCGGCTTGGTGCCGCCGGGTCACAAAGTTGCCACGCGAGCCATTGAGGTGGGTCAACCTGTGCGCCGTTACAACCAAATCATTGGTTTTGCCAGCGCGGCCATTCAACCTGGCGAACATGTTCACACGCACAACCTCAACATGGGCCCCGAAAAAGGCAACTTTGAGCGGGACTACGCCATTGGTCAAGACGTGAAGCCGGAAGCACCGCACAAGCAAGCCACCTTCATGGGCATCAAGCGTTCAGATGGGCGTGTGGCCACGCGCAACTACATTGGGGTGCTGTCCAGCGTCAATTGTTCGGCCACCGCTGCACGCGCCATTGCCGATCATTTTTCCAAACGCAACAACCCTGCTGCCTTGGCCAACTTTCCCAACGTCGATGGCGTGGTGGCACTCACGCACGGCACAGGCTGTGGCATGGACACCGAAGGCCTGGGCATGAAACTGCTAGAGCGCACCTTGGCAGGCTATGCCACACACGCCAACTTTTGGGGCGTGGTGGTGGTGGGCTTGGGCTGCGAAACCAACCAACTCAACACCTGGCTTGCGCACAGCAGTTTGCGTGAAGGCGATACCCTGAAGGTGTTCAACATTCAAGACACTGGCGGCACTCGTTTGACCGTAGAAAAAGGCATCGCACTCATTCAAGAAATGTTGCCCCGCGCCAATCAAGTCAAGCGCGAGCCTTGCAGCGCCGAACACATTACCGTGGGCCTGCAATGCGGCGGCTCCGACGGCTATTCGGGCATCAGCGCCAACCCTGCTTTGGGTGCGGCCGTTGATTTGTTGGTGCAGCATGGCGGCACGGCCATTCTCAGTGAAACGCCCGAAATTTATGGCGCTGAACACTTGCTAACGCGCCGCGCTGTCAAACCTGAAGTGGCCCAAAAACTCATCGACCGAATTCACTGGTGGGAAAAATACACCGAGATCAATGGCGGCGAGATGAACAACAACCCCTCGCCTGGCAACAAAGCAGGCGGCCTAACCACCATCCTAGAAAAATCACTGGGCGCTGTGGCCAAAGGCGGTACCAGCAACTTGCAAGCGGTGTTTGAATATGCCGAGCCCGTCAACACCCATGGCTTTGTCTACATGGACACACCTGGCTACGATCCCGTGAGCGCCACAGGCCAAGTGGCTGGCGGTGCCAACCTCATTTGCTTCACCACGGGCCGCGGCAGTGCCTATGGTTGCGCGCCCTCGCCCAGTCTGAAGTTTTCGACCAACTCGGCCTTGTGGAAAAAACAAGAAGAAGACATGGACCTCAACTGCGGTGAAATTGTGGATGGCGGTGTCAGCATTGCCGACATGGGCCAACGCATTTTTGAAATGATCTTGAAAGCCGCTTCTGGAGAGCCCACCAAAAGCGAGTTGCATGGTTATGGTCAAAACGAATTTGTGCCATGGCAAGTTGGCGCCGTGATGTAAGGAGTTTGACCATGAGCCTGTGTATTCCCGCAGCCCAACTACAAGCACAAATTGCCGGCATTGTTCAAATGGCCGGCAGCCAATTGGCCGAAGCTGAGCAGGTTGCCGCCAACTTGGTCATGGCCAACTTGAGCGGTCACGACTCGCATGGTGTGGGCATGGTGCCACGCTATGTCGATGCCGTTTTAGAAGGCGGCCTCAACCCCAACACCGGCGTCAAGGTGCTGCTAGACACCGGCCCCTTGGTCAGCTTGGATGGTCAACGCGGCTATGGCCAAATTACGGGTGTGCAAGCCATGCAAATGGGCATTGAACGTGCCAAACAACATGGCATTTGCACAGTCGCGCTCAGCCGCTCGCATCACTTAGGCCGCATTGGACACTTTGCCGAAATGGCCGTGGCGCAAGGTTTGGTATCCATCCATTTTGTCAATGTGTTGTCACGGCCTGTGGTGGCCCCCTTTGGCGGCGGCGATGGCCGTTTTGGCACCAACCCCTGCTGCATTGGTGTGCCCATGGGCAAGCGCCAGCCTTTCGTGCTGGACTTTGCCACCAGCCGTGTGGCGCAGGGCAAGATGCGTGTGGCCTACAACAAAGGCGAACAAGTCCCCGACGGTTATTTGATCGATGAAAAAGGTCACCCCACCAACAACCCTGGCGTGGTGGTGGTCCCGCAATCCAATGGTTTTTTTGGGGCTCTCATGACCTTTGGTGAACACAAAGGCTTTGGCATGGCCATGGCCTGCGAACTGCTGGGTGGCGCACTCACAGGCGGTGGCACATGGCATCGCGAGGCCGATGACAAACGTGCTGTCCTCAACGGCATGCTGACCATGATCATTGACCCCGTGCGCTTAGGCACACAGGACGCCTTTGAAAAAGAAGCCTTGGCATTTGAAGATTGGCTACGCCAAAGCCCTGATGCACCGGGCAGTGATGGCGTTCTGATGGCTGGTGAACCTGAACGCAAAGCCCGTGCTGATCGGGCACAAAATGGCATTTGGATTGACGACGCCACCTGGTCAGAAATTCAAGCTTCCGAAGCCAAACTGAAACATCGACATGTCTGAACACAAGCTCTCTCGCGCAACGCTTTCTGAAGTTTCTGCTTCTGTCAAAACACCGGGCTATACACCCCAACCCTCAGAAACAGGCGTGGTGCATTTGGGCTTAGGCGCATTTCATCGCGCTCACCAAGCCATGGTGTTTGACCAACTGTTGCGCGAAGGCGATGCGCGATGGGGCATTCATGGGGTGGGCATGACCCAACCCGGTTTGGTCAACAAACTGCGCGCACAAGATGGCTTGTATGCAGTGCGCATTGCGGGCGCCACGGGCGTTGAATGGCAAGTGCCAGGCGCGCTCTGGCAAACCAGTGTGGCCACCACCGAAAGACAATCTGTTTTGAATGCCATCGCTGCCCAAAGCACGCGTTGGATCACCATCACCGTCACAGAAAAAGGTTACACGCCTGCACTGGCGCAATTGCTAATCGATGGCTTGCGATTGCGCCATGCTACGGGCCGTGCGGGACTGACCATTGCCTCCTGCGACAACTTGCAAGGCAACGGCCACAAACTTAAAGCCTTAATTCACGCCACGGCCAACACGCAAGACGCTAGCCTCATGCAATGGATCGACGCCCATTGCGCTTTCCCCTGCAGCATGGTCGATCGCATCGTGCCAGCGGCCACGGCCGAAGTTGCTGAAGCTGCCAAAGCAGTGCTGGGCTTAGAAGACGACTGTGCCCTTAGCACCGAAACATTTTGGGAATGGGTCATTGAAGACCATTTTGTCGACCCCTCCGATGCAGCCCTGTTGGCCAAGTGCGGTGTGCGCGTCACATCGCAGGTGCACAGTTACGAAGAGGCCAAACTGCGCATGCTCAACGGCAGCCATACCGCCATGGCCTTGATGGGCGCCATCACAGGCCGCGCGCACATCGCCGATTGCATTGGTGCCGATCACATTCGTGCGTTTGTCCATCAAATGATGAGTCTTGAAGTGGCGCCCCATTTGAGTCGCACCGACTGGCAAGAATACCGCGATGCGCTCATTCAGCGCTTTGGCAACCCGTACCTGAAACACAGCGTGCATCAGATTGCCACCGACAGTTCACAAAAAATTCCGCAGCGCTGGCCGCCCACTGTTTTGGCGCAAATGGCCAAAGGTCAATCGTTTGAACGGCATGCTTTGGCGGCGGCTATTTTTCTGCGCTACACCTTGGCCATTGACGAGCAAGGGCACGCCTACACCTTGAACGATCCTGAAGCAGAAAGCTTAATGGCCATCGGTCAAAACCAAGTGGCCGATGCCGCCGGCTGTTTGAAGGCCTTGCTAGATCGACAAGACCTTTGGGGCTCTGAATTGCCGAACAACACATTGTGGGCCCAACGCGTCGCCTATTGGCACGATCAGGTGTTGCATCAAGGGGTTGATGCCACTGTCAAATTTGCCATCAGCTTGGACCCTTAAGCCCTGTTCATTTTCAAAAGACTTGTCATGAAAATTACTGCTGCCCGCGTCATTGTTTGCTGCCCCGGCCGCAATTTTGTCACGCTCAAAATTGAAACCGATGAAGGCCTGACGGGCATTGGCGACGCCACACTCAATGGCCGAGAATTGTCAGTGGTCAGTTACTTAGAGGAGCATGTCATTCCGTGTTTGATAGGCCGTGACCCTCAACAGATCGAAGACATTTGGCAGTACCTGTACAAGGGCGCATATTGGCGCCGCGGCCCGGTCACC
>CALPYQ020000109.1 GCA_943327965.2 Singulisphaera sp. GP187 | reverse complement strand
CTTGTGCCCAACACTGGCGTTGTGACCCGTCGGCAACTTGTGCCGTTTGCAGCGGTTTCTGCCACTTATTTTGCACACATTGGATTCTTCAATCCCTACCTGCCTTTGTGGCTCAAGGAATTGGGTTTTGGTTTGTTTGCCATCAGTGTGCTGACCTCTGTTCAAGCCGCAACACGATTGTTTGCGCCTTATGGCTGGGGCTGGTTAAGCGACCACACAGGCGAGCGTGTGAAGTTGCTGCGTTATGGTGCCACCGCGGCACTTGTGTGTGCTTGTGGGTTGCTGTTTGAATTGAGCCCCATCGCTTTGGGGGTGGTGCTTTTGGTCATGTTCACGCACACCAGTTCCATGATGCCGATGAGTGAAGCGGCCATGGCACACCTGGTCAGCCAAGGTGGCGCATTTGATGCCAAACGCTATGGCCGCGTGCGTCTTTTTGGATCGCTTGGATTTTTGGTGACTGTATTTTTAGCGGGTGCCTGGTTTGAGCATTTTGGGATGCAACATTTTCCCGCTTGGACCCTCTTGAGTTTGCTGGCAGTGACTGTCAGTGTTTGGTTGTTGCCAGACATTAAAGAGGCGGTCTCCACCAGCGATATCAAGGAAGCGATCTGGCCCGTCCTGCGTCAAAAGCCGGTCATTTGGTTTTTCATTGCCGCATTTTTTCATGTCTTGGCACACATTGGAGTCTACGTATTTTTCTCTTTGTATTTAGATGCTCTGGGGTATAGCAAAGTCTGGATTGGCGTTTTGTGGGCCACCTCTGTCATTGTCGAAATTGCTTGGTTTTTTACACAATCAAAATGGTTGCATCGCCTGCCCCTTACCGCTTGGTTGGTAGTGTGTTCTGCGGCCATGACTTTGCGGATGGGCATGACGGCCCAGTTTGCAGACATCTTGTGGGTGTTGCTGTTGGCGCAGGCGCTGCATGCATTGACTTTTGCTGCCAATCACACGGTGTGTGTGGCACTCTTGTCGCATTATTTTCCCGGCCAATTGCGAGGGCGGGGGCAGGCTTTGTACACCGTCATTGCTTATGGCTTTCCAGGGGTGCTGGGCGGCGTGGTGGGTGGACTGCTAAGCGACAGATTAGGTTTGCAAAGCGTTTATTGGGTCTCAATGGCCACCGCGCTGATTGGTACATTGGCTTCTTACAAAGTCTGGCGTTTGCACCATCCTGTGGACAAATTTCCAGGCGCGCATTGAGTGTGTGGTACTCATATGACTTTGCATCCACAACCCCTTCAACTGAATGCACAACTGCAGTCTGTTTTAAGTTCAGAAGCAGCAGATTTTTTGGCAACCGGTCAACGCTACGAATTGCCCGGCCGTATGATTTGGCATGCATGGGGTTTAGATACCGCGCCAACGATTGTGCTGTTGCACGGCGGCAGTGGCAGTTGGACCCATTGGATTCGCAACATTCAGCCCTTGGTAGCAGACGGCTATCGGGTGCTGGCTGTCGATTTGCCTGGCTTTGGCGATTCCGACGTACCCGAGCAGGGCGGTGATGCCGATGCATTGGTGGAGCCGCTTCACGCGGCTTGGCAACTCATGCGCCGTCATGATCAGAATATGGTGATGGGCTTTTCGTTTGGCGGCATGACGGCTGCCATGTGGTTGGCTGACTATCCGGAAGATGCGCAAGCCCTGGTCATGGTAGGGGCACCAGGATTTGGTTTGGCTTCCCCCAAAAGAATTCCATTGAAGGGTTGGCGACACTTGGCAACGGAAGCTTTGCAAGCGCAAGCGCATCGCCACAATTTATTGGGTTTGATGTTGCACGATGAAGCCCATTTGGACGACTTGGCCATGCGGCTTCATATTTTGAATGTTGTCCGAGACCGAATGACCCGCCGGCGCTTGTCTGCAACCCCGGTGCTGGTCAAAGCCATGCCCAAAATCGAATGCCCTGTGCACGTGATTTATGGCGAATTCGATGCTTTTTATTTAGACCGCTTGCCTGAAGTGGCAGCCATGTTCAAGCAAGTGACACCCCACCTGGTCTCTTGGCAACTGATCAAAGGCATGGGGCACTGGGTGCAGTATGAAAACCCCAAAGAGTTTCATCGCGCCTTGAAGCACACCCTGAGTTTGGTTTAAGCCGCTGCTTGAATGGCCGATACGGCTGCACGCAATCCCAGCAGATAGCTGTCAACACCGAAGCCTGCAATTTGCCCTTTGGCAATTTCTGCAATGACAGAATGGTGACGAAATGCCTCGCGGGCGTGAATGTTGGACATGTGGACTTCGATGATGGGGCACTTTAGGATGGCCAACGCATCACGAATGCCGTAACTGTAGTGCGTCCATGCGCCAGCATTGATCATCACGGCATCGACTTTGTCTGCATGTGCTTGATGAATTTTTTCGACCATGGCGCCTTCAAAATTGGTTTGAAAGCAATCTACATCGGCGCCCAGTTCAGCGCCCAATTTTTTCACTTGCGCATCAATTTCAGCCAAGGTGATGGTGCCGTATTGGGCAGGGTCACGTTTGCCAAACATGTTCAAGTTGATGCCGTTCAAACACAAAATTTTCATGATCGTCCTCTGAGGTGGGGCAGTCAAAGATCCCTAGTCAAAGCATGGAATCAGGGCCCGTTAACCCGATTTTCCAATATTTGAGGCAATATCTGGTTTTTATTTGAAAATCTTTTGCCATGGCCGCTACGCTGAAAATCGACTTCGTCTCTGACATTGCCTGCCCCTGGTGTGCTGTTGGACTAGGTGCCTTGGAACAAGCGCTGGACCAGCTCAAGGGAGAAGTGCAGGCCCAGTTGCATTTTCAACCCTTTGAGCTCAATCCCAATATGGCGCCAGGCGGCCAAGATTTGAGTGAACACCTGACGCAAAAATATGGATCGACCCCTGAGCAGCAAGCGCAAATTCGCGCCAATATCTCGGCGCGCGGTGAAGAGGTTGGCTTCAAGTTCAACCCGGGTGGCCGGGGTCGGGTTTACAACACATTCAATGCCCATCGTTTGTTGCATTGGGCGGGGGTGAAGGGGCCAGAGGGCAGTCAGCATGCCTTGAAACGTGCTTTGTTGGAATCGTATCAAGGCCGTGCGGAAGCCGTGGAAACCAATGAAGTGTTGTTGGCGGTCGTTGCATCAGTGGGTTTGGATGTAGCAGAGGCGCAGAACATTTTGTCTTCTGACATCTACAGCCAAGAGGTGCGAGAGATAGAGCAGTTCTATCAACAAGCTGGCATCCATTCTGTACCTGCAGTCATCATCAACGACAAGCACCTCATTTCGGGTGGGCAACCTGCTGCGGTATTTGCGCAAGCCTTGCGACAAATTGCCTCAGATCAAGTTTGACGCATGGCGCCATTGACCATTTACTATGACGGCAGTTGTCCGTTGTGTCGGCGCGAGATTGCTTTTTACAAAAGCAATCCGGATGCCGCGCAGTTGGTGTGGCATGACGTCAGTGTCAATTTTCGGGCCAACGATGATGCCAGTTTGGGTGAAGGATTGAATTGCCAACGCGCGATGGCATATTTTCATGTGCGCGACGCGCAGGGTCAATTGTTTGAAGGTGGCGCTGGATTTGCTAGGCTTTGGCTCGAATTGCGCGGCTGGCGCTGGGCAGGGCGCGTGTTTTCTGTTTGGCCTTTTAGTTGGGCCATTCATTTGGGATACAAAATGTTTTTGCCCATTCGACCTACCGTTCAAAAGTATTTGTTGAAGTGGGACGCGCGTCATTCATGAGTCGCTATCAAGCTTTGGTATTGGGTGCCAGTGGTGCTATTGGACAAGCTTTTTTAAAGCATTTTGAGAGCGATGCTGACTGCAGCTTGGCAGTGGGCTTGTCGCGTCAAAAAAGCGCTCATAGCGGTTTGCAATTTGAACTGGAAAACGAAGACAGCATGGCCTATTGTGCTTCGATGCTGCGCAATCCTGAAGGCCCTTATGGCGCATGTGAATTCAAATGGATCATTGATGCCACGGGCGCTTTGACCATCGATGACCAAGGACCTGAAAAGCGCTTAGACGCATTGAATGCCAAACAACTTTTGCGGCAGTTCGAGGTCAATGCGGTGGGGCCCGCGTTGTTGATGAAGCACTTTTTTCCCTTGCTGCTCACTCAAGAAATGGCGTGCTACGCCACCTTGTCAGCACGTGTGGGCAGTATTCAAGACAATTTCAAGGGCGGTTGGTACGGCTACCGAGCTGCAAAAGCTGCCAGGAACATGTTGCTTCAAACCGCAGCCATTGAGGCGGTTAGAAAAAGACCCTTGGGTATTTTTGCCGCATTGCAACCCGGCACCGTTCAATCTAATTTGTCTGCTAAATTTGTTTCTGGACACGACAGCATCCAACCAGAAGAATCAGTCTCGAAGTTGATGCAAGTTCTGTCTCAATTGAAGCCCACAGGTCGCGCTCAATTTGTTGACCATGCCGGCCATGAAATTCCGTGGTAATTTAAAGATGCCTCTAAGGAGAGTTGAATGAGCGAAGATCCAAGATGTTGTGGCACCGGAACCTGCATCATTGATCCAGAGGGTCGGTGCTGGTGCGGGCAGCAGTGGGATGGTGAAAAAATGGCCATGCCCAAACTTGAAGTCCCCAACCCTGCTGGGTCATCAGCCCCCAATGATCAAGCCAGTCAAACAGGCAATTCAGAATGAATTTGAATGTGAATTTGAATGTGATGGGAACACTTCTGTCGAGGATCGTCCTGTCTTTGGTACTAAGCATGTTCGGTGCCGCATTGGCAACTGCTGGCGAATTGTCCGATGCGTTGAAAAAGTCCGACTATGTCTTGTTAATACGACATGCCTTGGCCCCAGGTTTTGGCGACCCCTCTGGCTACAACTTGCAAGATTGCAAAACGCAAAGAAATTTAGACAGCAAGGGGCGCGAGCAGGCGCAGCGCATTGGTCAGTGGTTAAAGACTCAAGGCGTCAATCAGGCACTTGTGTTCAGCAGTGCTTGGTGTCGTTGCAAAGAGACAGCTGAAAAGTTGGACTTCGGTCAACCTGTGTATGAGGCCTCTTTGAATTCTTTTTTTGATGACATGCGTCAGGGTCCGCAAAGCAATGCCAGACTTCAGAAGTTCATTGCCAATCAACTGAAAACCAAGCAAGCTCAGGCTTTAATTTTGGTGACGCATCACGTCAACATTGCTGAGTTCATGGGTCAAAACATTGGCTCGGGCGACATGGCATTGGTCAAAGTAGACGCCAATGGCAAGGCCCTGTCTTTCAAGGTTTATCCAAGCCCCTAAGCGCTTTAGCGTTGAAGTGCTTTTTCAATTTGATGACGGGGCACTGAGCTTTTTGGAAATTTAAAGGGGCTGCGTTTGCCTGCTGCGTGCTCAGTGAGTGCCTCTTGGAACCAGGTGCGGACGTCTTGTTCTAAACCAATGCCGTGCATGTAGTTGTAAATGGCTTTTTTGAGGCCCAGTCCCAGTAGATCGTGATCGACGCCGGTGGGATCGATGAAGCCAATGTCGTTTTTACCAAATGTGACGGGCGGTAACGGTATCAATTCAATGCCGTAATCTTCGGGGTTCAGACCAACAGGCGAATGTACCGTGCATGCAAACCGGTGGAAGAAACCGCTTTGAATGCAGCCGTTTTCAAAAAGTTGCCTGACATACTCCAAGGCGTCCACTGTGTCCTGAACGGTTTGGGTTGGAAAGCCATACATCAAGTAGGCATGCACCAAGATGCCAGCCTCTGAGAAGCCTTTGGTGACTTGCGCGACTTGTTCTACCGACACACCTTTTTTCATCAGCTTAAGCAGGCGGTCAGAGGCTACTTCGAGGCCGCCTGACATGGCAATGCAGCCACTTTCTGCCAACAGTTCTGCCAATTCAGGGGTGAAAGTTTTCTCAAAACGAATGTTGCCCCACCAAGAAATGTGCACCTTTCTGCGAATCAATTCTTCGGCCAAAGCTTTGAGTGCTTTGGGCGGTGCCGCTTCATCCACAAAGTGAAAACCAGTCTGGCCGGTTTCAGCCACGATTTGCTCAATGCGATCGACCAACAAGCTAGCCGAAGCCGTTTCGTAGCGAGAGATATAGTCCAGGCTGACATCGCAAAAGCTGCATTTCTTCCAATAGCATCCATGGGCGACCGTCAGCTTGTTCCAGCGGCCATCGCTCCACAAGCGGTGCATGGGGTTGAGCATGTCTAGCAAGGACAAGT
>CALPYQ020000108.1 GCA_943327965.2 Singulisphaera sp. GP187 | reverse complement strand
GGTGTTGGCTTGGCGTGAGGGGTCGGGTCTTTGGGGTGTGGTGTTGGCAGCCATGCTGCCGCTGTGGTTGGGATGGACGCTTAACGCACTCTTGTTGGCTGCGCTGCTTTTGGTGGGTGTCATCAGTTGGCGATTCGCTTGGACGCGTCATTCAACAGCCCCAGTGGCTTCACCTCCCAACATCGATTCTCAGTCTCACCAAGTTTTTGGCTTGTTCGAGCCTTTTCAGAAAAAACAGTTTACAAAGCTGCTGCTGATTTTTGTGGTGAATGGCATTGCCAGCGCAGTGCCTGCCAGTTTGGTTTTGTTCTTTGTCGAAGATCAAATACGCGTCAATGCATCGCATGTACCCTTGTTCTTGGGCGCATATTTTTTGTCGGGTGCTTTGTCACTCCCCCTGTGGTTGATGGCCATCAAGCGCTTTGATTTGCCGCGCGCTTGGTTGTTTGGCATGGTCTTGGCCGTACTGAGTTTCATGGGCGTGAGCCAATTGGGCGCGGGTGATGAATGGGCTTACTTTGTCATTTGTGTTGCATCGGGCACAGCCTTGGGCGCCGACTTGGTGGTACCGGGCGCCATCCTGAATGGCCTGATTGACCGATGGGGCCAGCGGGGTCGTGCCGAAGGCGTTTATTTGGGCTGGTGGAATTTGGCCAGCAAATTTAATTTGGCTTTGGCGGCTGGTCTGAGTTTGCCCTTGCTTTCATGGTGGGGTTATTCACCAGGCACCCAAGATGCCGACGGACTGCAAGCGCTAAGCGCGGCCTACGGACTCTTTCCATGTGCCTTGAAACTGTTTGCCGCTTTGCTTTTATTTTTGTTTTGGCGCACTTCTGTGAAAACTGAAGCGCCAAATTTTTCCAACGCATCCTCTCGGAGCCTCTCATGAACCGTCGACAGTCACTTCAAAAAATGGCACAGGGTTTGACGACGCCTTGGCTACTCAAATCGAGCCTGATTGGCGGGGTGGCATGGGGCGTGACGGGCTGCGCGGGGCCGCAAGTGGCCGATTACAGTCAGCAAAAACCAGTCCTTGATTTGCGCACCTACTTCAATGGCGAGGTAGAGGCTTGGGGTGTTTTTACCGACAGAAGTGGCGCGGTGGTGAAACGCTTCAAAGTTCAAATGAACTGCCAGTGGCAAGGCGATGACGGGGTTTTGGACGAAGACTTTGTCTATTCGGATGGCACCAAGCAGAAACGCATCTGGCGTTTAAAAGCCCTGCCCAATGGCCGATACGAAGGCCGTGCAGACGATGTGGTGGGTGTGGCGCAAGGCGAAGTCAAAGGCAACGCTTTCCGATGGCAGTACACCTTGGCCTTGCCAGTGGACGGCCGCGTGTGGAATGTCGAGTTTGACGACTGGATGTTCTTGATGGACGAAGAAGTCATGATCAACAAGGCAGTGATGAGTAAATTTGGCGTTCGTTTGGGCGAGGTCACTTTGTCATTCAAGCGCCGCAAACCCATGTCAGTCAAAGGCCAATCATGAGCGGTCCAGCAAGCCATGCCAATGAGTTGGTGGCCAGAAATACTTTGGAGGGCGTGCCCAGCAAAGCGGTCAACATACCGCGCCGTTTTGGACAGCCATTCAATCAGCCGCTTCAAGATTGGCGAGGCAAACGAGTTTGGTTGGTGGGCGCCTCCAGCGGCATCGGATTGGCCTGTGCGCAAGCACTTCAGGCGGCCGGTGCGCAGGTGGTTATCTCGGCCCGTGAGTTGGGCGCATTGTCGGAATGGGCCAGGCAAAGTGAATCAGAGGGCAAGCAACTTGAGCTTTACCCGCTCGATGTTACCGATGGTTTGCAAGTGAAATACGTGACACGCCAGGTGGCAGCCCAGGGCGGCATCGACATGCTTTTGTACTGCGCAGGCCATTACCGTGCGCAGCGCGCAACCGACTTTGATTTGCCCGATATGTTGCGTCACCAAGAGGTCAATTACAACGGCTTGTTGCGTGTTCTGGGCGAAGCCTTGCCAATCATGTTGCAGCAGGGCTTTGGCCACATCAGCTTGGTCAGCAGTGTGGCCGGTTGGCGCGGTTTGCCAAACGGCTTGGCCTATGGCCCAACCAAAGCGGCCATGACCAACTTGGCAGAAACCTTGTACATGGATTTGCAAGACAGAGGCATCGGTGTCAGTTTGATCAGTCCAGGTTTTGTGGCAACGCCCTTAACCGCTCAAAACAATTTCCAAATGCCAGCGCTCTTGAGTCCAGAGCAGGCTGCACAAGCCATGTTGAAGGGCTGGGCGCAGGGTGCATTTGACATTCATTTTCCGAAGCGATTTACGCTGTGGCTTAAGCTGATGCGGCTCATGCCTTATCGCTTGTATTTTGCGTTGGTGCGCCGATTTACGGGACTTTGAAAATGACAGACCGTCAAAAATTTAAAGACATTGCCCATTACTTTGAAAACATCACGCCTGAATCGGTGGGGCAAATTAAAAACTTGTACGCCCCAACGGCGCGCTTTAAAGACCCCTTCAATGATGTTAAAGGCCCTGCCGAAATTGAAAGAATTTTCCAGCACATGTATGTTTCGTTGGAACAGCCGCGTTTTGTCATCGTTGAACAAATTGTCGATGGTGCGCAAGCATTTTTAACGTGGGAGTTTCGCTTCAAGTTCAGACGCTTTGACACCCAAACTGAGCAAGTGGTATTGGGCACCACGCACTTGGTATTGGATGCGCAAGGCCTTATTTGCTTGCACCGAGACTATTGGGACGCTGCCGAAGAGCTTTACGAGAAACTACCCGTGGTGGGATCCGTGATGCGCTGGCTCAAACGACGGGCCAACAGCTAAATCTGCAGCGGGAGGTCCCGTTATTTGGGCAGGCTGTCAATGAAACTTTGACGCTGCATCAATTTGGCATGCAGTTTGTCCAGATTGGGATGTGCTTCGCGCCATGCAATTTCAGGAAAGCGAAAATCCAAATAGCCCAGCGCACAACCCACTGCAATGTCAGAAAGACTGAGGTAGGCGCCTGAGCAATAAGGCTTGTCGGCCAAACCGTGTGACATGGCGCGCAAGGCTTCAGAAATTTTCTCAAGTTGACGATCAATCCAGGCCTGGCTTCTTTGTTCTGGTGTGCGGTGCACCCATACATTTTCCATGCGCGCCAACAAGGCGGCATCCAAAAGACCATCGGCCAACGCCTCCCAGGTTTTAACTTCTGCGCGCTCGCGGCCATTGGTGGGAATCAGCTTGCCAACTGGGGACAAGGTGTCAAGGTATTCCACAATGACGCGGGAATCAAAGACCGCCTCGCCACCCTCTAAAACCAAGCAGGGCACTTTGCCCAATGGGTTGGAGGCATGGATGGTGGTGGTGGCTGACCAAACGTCTTCGACGACCATTCGGTAATCCAGCTTTTTCTCTGCCATCACGATGCAAACTTTGCGGACATAGGGGCTGGTGGGTGAACCGATCAATTTCATGGGTCAGGTCTTGTCTAAAGTGAGTCAAAAATACTTGGATAACTGGAGAGCATTCTAGAGGAAGAAGAAAGCCAGATGATTGTCAGGTACAGAACTTACAATGGGGGCATGACCACCTCGCCTATTTCTGCCCTATCCCCCCTTGACGGCCGTTATGCCAACAAGCTCAACGCTTTGCGCCCGCTCATGAGCGAACAGGGCTACATGCATCGCCGTGTTCAAGTGGAGTTGGCTTGGTTCATTGCGTTGTCAGATGCGGGCTTTGATGAGTTCAAGCCTTTGTCGGCAGGCGCTAGGCGCTACCTCACCGGCTTGGTCGGTCAGTTTTCAGAACAAGATGCCTTGGCCATCAAGGAAATTGAGAAGACCACCAACCACGATGTCAAAGCCGTGGAGTACTGGATCAAATCAAAATTCAAAGACCGACCCGAGTTAGAAGCGGCCGCAGAGTTTGTTCACTTTGCATGCACCAGCGAAGACATCAACAACACCAGCCATGCCTTGCAACTCAAAGGCGCTCGCCATCAAGTGGTGTTGCCCGCCCTCGATGAAATCATCGAACAGCTGCGCAGCATGGCGCACGCGTATGCGGCCGTGCCGATGCTCAGTCGAACCCACGGACAAACTGCCAGCCCCACCACCGTCGGCAAAGAGTTGGCCAACGTGGTGGTCCGCTTGCGCGGCACGCGCGAGAAAATTGCCAATGTGCCCATGAAAGCCAAAATGAATGGTGCTGTAGGCAACTACAACGCTCACCTTTCTGCCTGGCCCCATTTTGATTGGGAAAAATTTTCTCAATCGGTGGTTGAAACGCCCGAGGCGCATGAAGAAGGCGCTACAGAAGAGCACTGGGGTTTGGGCTTGTCCTTTCAGCCCTACAGCATTCAAATTGAGCCCCACGATTACATGGCTGAATTGTTTGATGCCATTGCGCGCACCAACACCATCCTGATTGACCTGTCGCGCGATATTTGGGGTTATGTCAGTTTGGGTTATTTCAAGCAGCGTTTAAAGGCCGGCGAAATTGGTTCGTCCACCATGCCGCACAAAGTCAATCCCATTGACTTTGAAAATGCCGAAGGCAATTTGGGTTTGGCCAATGCGGTTCTCAAGCACCTGTCTGAAAAACTGCCCATCAGCCGTTGGCAACGCGACCTAACTGACTCTACGGTACTTCGCAACATGGGCGTGGCTTTGGGTTACTCAACCTTGGCTTACGCCTCACTCATGACGGGGTTGAAAAAACTCGAGTTGAACGAAGAGGCCTTGGCACAAGACTTAGATGCCGCTTGGGAAGTTTTGGCAGAGCCCATCCAAACGGTCATGCGCCGTTATGGCGTGCAAGGTGCTTACGAGAAATTGAAAGAAGTCACACGTGGCAAAACAGTCACGGCAGAAGCCTTGCATGGACTGATTCATGCGCTCGAAATTCCGCAGGCAGAAAAAGACCGCTTGTTGGCCATGACACCTGGCAGCTACATTGGCAAAGCCATTGAGCTGGCCAAGCGGGTTTAATTGGCATGGCGCTTAAATCCACCATTTACAAAGTCAATCTCTCGATTGCCGACATTGACCACAGCTATTACGCAGACCATGCGCTAACCTTAGCGCGGCACCCCAGTGAAACCGATGAGCGAATGATGATTCGATTGCTCGCCTTGTCCCTGAACGCCTATAAATTGCAAGCCGATTTAAATGGCGATGGCGTGTTGGCCTTTGGTGCCGGCTTGTCCGACCCCGACGACCCCGATTTGTCTTTGCGTGATTTCACAGGTCAAACTCGTTTGTGGGTTGAAGTGGGGCAACCTGAAGACAAGCCTTTGAACAAAGCATGTCAAAAGGCCGAAGCCGTCATGGTTTATTGCTTCAATCATGCCGCCGAAGTTTGGTGGAAGGGCATTGAAAGCAAACTGACGCGAATGGACAAATTGCAGGTGTGGCGCGTGCCCACTGAAGCCAGTCAAGCCTTGGCCAAATTGGCCGAGCGCAGCATGCAAATTCAAGCCACCGTGCAAGAGGGCGAACTGACGCTTAGCAATGCCAAAGACAGCGTGCACTTGGAAGTGCAGCGTTGGAAATAGTCAGCCTTTAAAGTTCAATGGCACTTGCGCTTCGGCAGCAGCGCGCGCTAAGTGTCTATTTTCTGCTGCGCGTTCGGCATAACGATTGAAGCGCCACGAGGTCCCATCGATGGTGATGCGGCGCCAAATACTGCGCTTTTCGCCGGGGCTTAATTCGGTCCACAACTGAACCTCTTCAAACGTTCGCCCACAACCCTTGCAATCGGGATCGCCTTGTGATGTTGAGCAGATGGCAATGCAGGGCGTGTCGGGTGTGCTGGCGTACCAAGCTTGCCAAGCTTCAGCGGCAGGCAATGGCAAGCTGAATTCATCAGCCTCTTCTTCTTTGAAGTAAACCATCAAGGCATACACCTCTGCCAACGCACGCAATTCGCGTGGCAGTGTGACACCGTCGGGCGATGGATTTTTTTCGCGCCAGTAATTGATGGCCGCTTCAATGTCGGTGATGTGGATGCCTGCCATGGGGGAAAAGTACCTAGAAGTGCAATCCAATCATACCGGTTTAGAAATGACCTTAGAGGGGCAATTGCAAGTGGATGCATGAGGCAAGTTGGAGGCAGCCTCGTAGGATGAAGACCAGTCTGCAATGGGACTCATTTTGACAAGGAAAAATCATGCAAACATTTAGTTTAGAGATGGCGGAGCAAGTTCAGGGCGGCGGCTTCTGGAGCTTTTTAAAATTTGAATCGGGAACCAGCAAAGGCG
>CALPYQ020000107.1 GCA_943327965.2 Singulisphaera sp. GP187 | reverse complement strand
GTACCCATAGACCGATCTTCATCACGTGGCGTTGTGGGTGCCATGGTGGAGGTCTTTGCAGAGCATCAACGGGACGGCAAATTTTTATGGCTTGGTTTATCGCCTGAGGGAACTCGTAAACATACCGAGGGATGGCGCAGTGGTTTCTATCAATTGGCTATTGGTGCAGATCTTCCGCTGGCCATTGTCAGGCTAGACTATGGCCAGAAAGTGATGAAGTTTGAGGGTTTTTTGAAGCTGACTGGCAATGTTGAAATTGACTATGTTCACATTCGTCAAATGTATGTGGGCGTTGAAGGATTTCATTTGAATCAGGCTGCACCTATTCGTCCCTTGCCCGCCAGAGATTCAATCAAACATTGAATGCAATCAATTAAGAAAGAGACAAGATGCGTGTGAACCAAGCCCAAATCGTTCGTGACTACTTAATCAAACTGCAAACTCAAATTACGCAAGCTTTGTATGATTTGGACGGCACACCTTTTGTGGTTGATGCATGGCGAAAGCCCGAAGGTGAGATGCTTCAAGGCGATGGCATTACGCAAATTTTAGAAGGTGGCCCAGTCTTTGAAAGGGCGGGTTGCGGTTTTTCACATGTGACTGGCCCTAAGTTGCCGCCATCGGCCACTCAGCATCGACCAGAATTGGCCGGCGCGCCCTTCGAAGCCATGGGCGTTTCTCTGGTCTTTCATCCACGCAATCCGTATGTGCCCACTGTTCACATGAACATCCGAATGATTGTGGCGAAGCCTGAAGGCAAAGATCCCGTTTCGTGGTTTGGTGGTGGCATGGATTTGACGCCTTACTATGGTTTTGAAGAAGATGCCGTGCATTTTCACCAAACATGCAAGGAGGCGGTCGAGCCCTACGGTGCAGATTTGCACCCTAGATTTAAGAAGTGGTGCGATGAATATTTCTTCCTAAAACATCGCAGTGAAGCGCGTGGCGTGGGTGGTATTTTTTACGATGACTTTTCAGAACTGGGTTTTGAAAGAGGTTTGACATGATGCAGGATGTTGGCAATGGCTTGTTAAAGGCCTACATGCCCCTGGTCATGCGACGCAAAGACATGCCCTACGGTGAGCGCGAAAGAGACTTCCAACTCTACAGGCGCGGTCGTTATGTCGAGTTCAATTTGGTTTGGGACAGAGGCACGCATTTTGGCCTTCAATCGGGCGGTCGCACTGAATCCATTTTGTTGTCGATGCCTGCATTGGTCAGTTGGTCATACAACCGAGTGGATGCCCCTGAGTCGGCAGAGGCGCAGTTGGCCTCTAAGTTTTTAAAGCCCCGGGATTGGGTTTGACACCCAAACGCATCGGTATTCTTGGCGGCGCGTTCGATCCGCCTCACGTGGCTCATGTGGCCATGGCCAAGGCCGCAATTGAGCAGTATCAACTTGATGAATTGAGGATCATTCCTACGGGGGACGCTTGGCATAAACCACGTAATTTAAGCCCAGGGGCGGTGCGCCTAGAAATGGCGCGTTTGGCATTTGCTGATTTGCAAGGCGTGATAGTCGATGACATCGAAATCAAGCGACAAGGCCCCAGTTTCACTTTTGAAACATTGCGAGCGCTTCAGTCTCAATTTCCTAAGTCCCAATTCTTCTTATTTGTGGGTGAAGATCAAGGCAAAGCCTTGGGCACATGGCGTGAAATAGAGGAAATTGCTCAGCGGGCTATAATTTGCGTCGCCGAGCGCGAGACGCCTGAACCAACAGGCCCTGACGCTCCAACCCATAACATCCCCACCCAAACTTTGAAATTACCCCCCTTGCCACACAGTGCAACGGAAGTTCGAACACGGGTAGCCCAGGGACAACCCATCAACGCACTGGTTCCCGAGGCCATTGCGATGTATATTGACCGCCATCACCTTTACCAGCTTGCACGATGACTGAAACTTCCGCCAAAAAAGACACTCAAAAACTCCAACGCGCCATTGTGGATGCCTTGGAGGATGTGAAAGCACAAGAAATTGTGGTGTTCGATACAGAGGCCATGTCGCCTTTGTTCGAGCGCGTCATCATCGCCTCTGGTACATCCAATCGCCAAACCAAAGCCTTGGCAGCAAGTGTCCGCGACAAGGTTCGCGAGGCGGGCTATCCCAAGCCTCGCATTGAGGGCGAAGACAATGGTGAGTGGATCATTGTCGATTGCGGCAGTGCTGTGGCGCACATCATGCAGCCCACCATTCGCTCCTATTACAACCTCGAAGAAATTTGGGGTGACAAACCTGTTCGATTGAAGTTGGGTTCACCCAAACCTGTTGAACCTGTGCGCAAGCCTGTTGCCAAGAAAAAGGCAACGGTCAGTGCAGGTAGAACACCCACCCGCCGTGATGCTGTGCCAGTGGGTCCAAAAGGTTCAGAGACCGTCAGGGTCGCACGCCCAACTCAGGCTAAAGCGCCAGCTAAATCATCAGCTAAGGCCCCAGTTAAGGCCCCAGTTAAGGCCCCAACTAAGTCAACAGCCAAGCCATCGGCCAAGGCGCCAGTGAAATCGACAAACGCCAAAGTAGGCGCTAAGATGGTTTCGAAATCTGCCCCCACAACAGCCACCAAAGCTAAACCCGTGGCCAAACCACAGGCCAAAGCTCTGGCCAACCCAAAAGCCAAAACCAAGGGCTAAACCGCATGAGGCTGCTGATTCTGGCAGTGGGGCAACGAATCCCCGATTGGGCCCAAACCGCTTGGGATGACTATGCCAAAAGATTTCCACCTGAACTCAAAGTGGAACTCAAGGCCGTCAAAACTGAACCTCGTGGATCCAAGACTTATGAAACGCTGGTTGCTGCGGAGCGTCAGCGCATCGAAGCCCTCATTCCACGTGGTACCCGCATTGTTGTGCTTGACGAACGCGGGACAGCCATGCGAACCACAGCCTTGGCACAGCGTTTGAAAGACTGGCAATTAAGCGGGGACGATGTGGCCCTGATCATTGGCGGTCCTGATGGCCTTGAACCAGCATTCCGAGATGCAGCCCATGAAAAAATTCGCTTATCCGACCTGACCTTGCCTCACGCCATGGCGCGCGTTCTTCTGATTGAGCAGTTGTACCGGGCATGGTCTATCAATGCAAATCACCCCTATCACCGAGAGTGAGCGCGGATGAAAAATTTTGTTTATTTGGCCTCTCAAAGCCCACGACGCAGACAATTGCTAACGCAAATTGGGATTCAATATGAGTTGCTTTTAGCCGGTCCTGAAGAAGATTCTGAGGCATTAGAAACGGTGATGCCTGGTGAGCTTCCTTTGACTTACGTCAAACGGGTCACGCAACTCAAGTTAGATGCCGCCGTGAGCCGCATGAAGCAAAGAGGTTTGTCCAACGCGCCCATTCTTTGCGCCGATACCACCGTGGCATTGGGCCGGCATATTTTGGGCAAACCTGAAGATGCCAAAGATGCATTGCGAATGTTAAAAATGCTGTCAGGTCAAACGCATCGAGTTTTGACCGCAGTCGCAGTTGCCTCAAACCGCAAACGCGCAATTTGCGTGTCAGTTTCACAAGTTACTTTTGCACCCATGAAATTGTCCGAAATGAAATTTTATGTTGCTAGCGGTGAACCCATGGGGAAAGCCGGTGCTTATGGCATTCAAGGTTTGGCTGCCACTTACATTTCCGAAATCAAGGGCTCCTATTCCAGCATCATGGGCTTGCCGCTGTTTGAAACTGCCCAGCTTTTAAAGCAAATTTGAAGCATGACAAAGACTGCCTCCAACGCTATTTATCTGACAGCGGCGTTTTACAAATTTGTAGACCTTCCAGACTTTGCCGAGCGCAGAGCGGCGCTGTTGGCGTTCTGTGAAGCGCACCAAGTTAAAGGCATCATTTTGTTGGCCAGAGAGGGCATCAATAGCACCATTGCCGGTGCGCAGGAGGATGTGCATGCCGTCTTGGCCTATTTGCGATCCGATCCCAAACTGGCAGATTTAGAGCACAAAGAATCTTTTTCTGACAAGGCGCCGTTTCACCGAATGAAAGTCAGACTGAAAAAAGAAATCGTCACCTTGGGCGTGGATGGCATCAGTCCAACGAAACGAGTGGGTCAGTATGTCCGAGCTGAAGACTGGAATGATTTGATTTCTTCACCGGATGTGGTGCTGATTGATACGCGCAACGACTATGAAGTTGAAATTGGCACTTTCAAAGGTGCCATTGATCCAAACATTCAGACCTTTTCACAGCTTACAGATTGGGTGCAGAAAGCCAAGGTTTTAGAAGAGAAGAACGGGAAAAAACCCAGGGTTGCCATGTTTTGCACAGGCGGCATTCGATGCGAAAAATCGACCTCACTGATGCTAGAACATGGCTTCAAAGATGTCTATCATTTGAAGGGCGGCATTCTGAAATATCTAGAGTTGGTTCCCCCAGAGAAAAGTCTTTGGGAGGGTGAATGCTTTGTGTTTGATGAACGCGTGTCTGTTGGACATGGTCTAAAGCTTGGTACCCATGAGCTTTGCCGTTGTTGTCGAGAGCCATTACCCGAAGGCGCAAAAGCATCTGCGCTTTTTGAGTTGGGCGTCAGTTGTCCAAGGTGTCATGCATTGACAAGCGAAGTGCAAAAAAATAGTGCGCGCGAGCGTCAGCGCCAATGGGAAATTGCCAAAGTCAAACAAATCAATCACATTGGGACACCGCAACGCCAAGAAAAAATAGCCACTTTATTGCCCATGAACACACCCGTTTTGTATTCATTCAGACGCTGCCCTTATGCCATGCGTGCTCGCTTGGCATTGCTGGCCAGTGGTGTCCGCTGCGAGATTCGTGAAATTGCCTTGTCTCAAAAACCAGAGAGCATGTTGGCGGCATCACCCAAAGGAACCGTCCCTGTTTTGTTGGTGAATGGCCAAGTCTTGGAAGAAAGTTTGGACATCATGCGTTGGGCCATGTCGCAAAATGATGTTTCTAAATGGCAAACAGAACATTTGCCATGCCATGAGGATGCACTCAAGTTGGTTAATTTATGTGACCATGATTTCAAGCCAAATTTAGATCGGTATAAATATCCAAACCGGTATGAATTACCGGACGGCATTGCGCACAGGGCATTGGGTGCTGCCTATTTGAGAAAATTAGACGAACTTTTAACCAGGCAGTCCAACTTGATGGGTGAAAGTTGGACATGGGTTGACGCTGCCATTGCGCCATTTATTCGGCAGTTTGCCAGAACCGACCGCCACTGGTTTGACGCGCAAGATTGGCCATCTTTGAGTCAATGGCTGGCACGTTTTGAGGAGTCACCCGAATTTCAGTTGGTGATGCACAAATACAAAGTCTGGCATCAAGATGCCAAGCCAGTTGCATTTCCAGCAACGCCTTCAACAAACTGAACGCAGCCTTCAACTTGCGTGACTGGCAGCATGTGTCCGCCACTGACCAAAGTCAATTGGAGACCCGGAACGCGATTGACCATGTCTTCGCCATTCAATTTGCTGCTAAGGATGCGGTCTTCTCGGCCATATAAAACATGAATGGGTGTCTTCATGTTTGCATAGCCTTCTTCGATGCTTGGCATGCTGAGTTTGGCCTGTGTGAGGTCGCTAGAGGCAGTTATGAAGGTTTGAGGTTTGAGCGACAAAATGCCGCCACCCCGAATGGCAAAATCAGCTGGGGCTTTTTCGGGGCCAAAGATGAATTTCAGGCTGGCATTCATTCGATAAATGGTGCCTGGTACAGCCAAGGTCCATCCAAGAAAGAATCTTGCAAAAGGCGAGGCGATGTCTAAGGGTTTGAAAACAGTTGCAGTTTCATCTGGCAGACGCGTCAAAGGCGCAATCAAAGCCAAGGCTTTAACTCGCTGCGGGTGTCGTTGCGCCAATGCCAAGGAGATAGCACCGCCTAGAGAATGGCCTACAAAAATGGCTGAATCAATACCCAGATGGTCCAACAACTCGACCAGTGTGTCAGCTTGAGCTTCCAAGCTTTGATTGGCATGACTGGCCCGCACTGAGTAGCCACAACCTGGACGATCAACACAAATAACACGATGGTTTTTGGCCAAGGGTGAAGCAAGACCATAGGTGAAATTGTGAAGACTGCCTGCTAAGCCATGAACCATGACGATGGCAGAACCTTGCCCTTGGTCGACATAGTGAAGCTTGGTGTTGCCCAGTTTTGCGAATGTACCGGATGGCGGTAAGTATTGCGCCGCTTTTTTGTTAGAGAAAGCAGCAAACAAGACCAAACCCAAAATGCTCATGAGGAGCAAAAACAATATCCAAAGAACAAGCATGGGACTGCCTCAAAAAATTAGCTGAAATGCATGACGCCATCGTTCAGGCGGCCAT
>CALPYQ020000106.1 GCA_943327965.2 Singulisphaera sp. GP187 | reverse complement strand
GGCTTTGAGGTAGCTGATAGGCTTGATTTGGGAAGTGGTAAGCATGGTGGGGTCCGCCTTGAAGTGAACCTAATATAGTCTTTTAAAAGACCAAGTCAACACACATTTGCTTGCAATGAATCTTCCGGGCACCAACATTGCTGTTCGCAGCTGTGTGAGGATGGGGTGAGTGGGTGACGATTTCTGGTACCCCAGTATGAGGAACCCACTCACCCCATCCTCACACAGCGAGCTCAGAAAGAAACAGATTTACTTCGATTGACTCAGCGCGTTGCCCACCATCTTGGACGTGATGTCCACAATTTGAATCATGCGCTCGTAGGGCATGCGAGTGGGGCCAATGACGCCTAAGGTGCCCACAATGTGTCCGTCCACCTCATAAGGCGCACTGACCACAGACAGCTCTTGCATGGGCACAAACTGGCTTTCGCCGCCAATGAAAATGCGCACGCCATCGGCCTGACTTGAAACATCGAGCAAGCGCATGAGCTGCGTTTTTTGCTCGAACAAATCGAAGGCCTGGCGCAGGTTGCCCATGTCGCTAGAAAAGTCGCTGACCGACAACAAATTGCGTTCGCCCGAAATGACCACGTCCCCTTCGTCTTCGCTCAATGCCTCAGAGCTCATTTGCACAGCGGCCTGCATGAGGCTGGCAATTTCAGATTGCAGATTGACCAGCTCTTGCTTCACACGCATGCGGACTTGTTCAATGGCCATGCCAGCATAGTGAGCGTTCAAATAATTAGAAGCTTCGATGAGCTGACTTTGAGAATAGTCGGATTCTGTGAATATGACCCGGTTTTGTACATCGCCCTCTGGCGACACAATGATTAAGAGCACGCGTTTTTCGGAGAGCCGCAAAAACTCAATGTGCCGAAACACCGAAGCGCGTTTGGGCGCCATGACCACCCCCACATAGTGGGACAAACTGGACAACATGTTGGCGGCATTGGCAATAACCTTCTGCGGCTGATCGGGCGCCAGGCGGTGCGTGGGCAATTCACCCTTCTGGACCGTCAGCATGGTGTCGACAAATAGGCGGTAACCCCTATTGGTGGGCACCCTGCCAGCCGATGTATGCGGGCTGGCAATCAGGCCCAACTCCTCAAGGTCGGACATGACATTTCGAATGGTGGCAGGGGATAATTCGAGCCCAGACGCCTTAGAAAGCGTGCGCGACCCCACCGGCTGGCCGTCCGCAATGTAGCGTTCAACAAGGGCTTTCAGTAATAACTTGGCACGATCATCTAGCATTCGGTCATTTTAATGATGTAATTTGAGAATGAAATCTAAATTTCGTCACGTTGCGCTATTTGGCAAGTACCACACCACGGTCACGGGCGCCGCTTTGGAAAGCTCGCGCCGGGTCTTGGACGATGTCGCCCAGTTTGTCAGTCGAATTGGTGCCGAGGTGGTTCTAGAAGAAGGTACCTCTGAGCACCTGGGCCTAAGCCTCTACCCCACACTCAAAATGGCCGAGATTGGCAAGCAATGCGATTTAGGTCTGGTCATCGGGGGCGACGGCACCATGCTGGGCATCGGCCGCCAAGTGGCCCCGTTTGGTTTGCCCCTCATTGGTATCAACCAAGGCCGGCTGGGTTTCATTACCGATATTCCCATTGAGCAATATGCTCAAACCCTCAAGCCCATGCTAATGGGCAATTTTGAAGAAGAACAGCGCAGCATGCTGCACGCCCAAGTCTGGCGCGACAAACACTGTGTGTTTGATGCTTTTGCCATGAACGATGTGGTGGTTAACCGCGGTGCCACTTCAGGCATGGTTGAGTTGCGCATTGAGGTTGATGGACGCTTTGTGGCCTCTCAAAGGGCAGACGGATTGATTGTGGCCACCCCCACGGGTTCGACGGCTTATTCGCTGTCTGTGGGCGGCCCCTTGATGCACCCCAACTTGGGTGGCTGGGTCATTGCACCCATTGCACCGCACACCCTGTCCAATCGCCCTATTGTGTTGCCCGACACTTCCAAAATCAGCATTGAAATTGTCTCTGGCCGCGATGCCAGCGCCAATTTTGACATGCAGTCTTTGGCCAGCCTCATGATTGGTGATCAAATTACGGTGGCGCAGTCGATGCACAAAGTGCGTTTCTTGCACCCCCAGGGTTGGAACTATTTCGACACACTTCGTAAAAAAATGCATTGGAACGAAGGAGGCGCCTAAGCCATGGCCCTTAGACACATCAGCTTGCGCGACTTTGTCATTGTTCGCGAACTCGACTTGAATTTGTCCCAAGGTTTTAGTGTGCTCACAGGCGAGACCGGTGCGGGCAAATCCATCCTCATTGATGCCTTGCAACTGGCATTGGGCGAGCGATCAGATGCCAGCGTGGTGCGAGAAGGTGCTACCCGCTGCGAAGTTACCGCAGAATTTGATTGCCCGCCGCAAGCTCATGCGGTGCTTGAAGAAGCCGGCTTTGAAATTTCAGACATGCTGCTTTTAAGGCGCAGCGTGGACGCGCAAGGCAAAAGCCGAGCATGGGTCAATGGCAGCCAAGCCACAGCCACCCAACTGCGCGCATTGGGCGAAATGCTTTTGGACATTCATGGCCAGCATGCATGGCAAAGTCTGACGCGGCCCGAGGCAGTGCGCGGTTTATTGGATGCTTATGCTGGCCTTAGCACCGAAGCTTTAAAAACTGCTTGGCAAACATGGCGCCATGCGCAACAAGCAGTTCAAACAGCGCGAAATGCTCAAGACTCGCTAAGCCGTGAGCAAGAGCGCTTGGCTTGGCAAATTGGCGAGCTCGACAAACTGGCGCCAGCCACTGATGAATGGGAAGAGTTAAACGCCCAGCACACGCGCTTGTCGCATGCCCAGGCATTGATAGATGCAGGTCAGTTAGCGCTAGGTGCATTGGATGGCGATGAATCATCTAGGTTGGGCGCAGAAACAGGCGCGCTTGGATTGTTGTCCAAAGCCATTGGCAGTTTGCAAGATCAATCGCACGTTGAGCCCGAGTTTCAAAGCATGTTGGATGTCTTGCAATCTAGCTTGGCACAAGCCGAAGATGCGGCGCACAGTCTGCAAAGCTATTTGCGCAAAACCGATTTAGACCCCGATCGACTGAACGAGTTGGACCAGCGCATGTCGCAATGGCTGTCGTTGGCAAGGCGTTACAAACGGCCACCTGAAGAGTTAGCCGCATTGCTGGCCGGTTGGAAGCAAGAACTCAATGCCTTGGAAGCTGCAAGCGATCTAGAAGGCCTAGAAGCTCAAGAAAAAGCGGCGTCGCAGGCGTATCAAACAGAGGCCAAAAAACTTTCGCAGCAACGCAAAAAAGCAGCACCCAAGTTGGCCCAAGCCGTCACGCAGGCCATGCAAAATTTAGGCATGCAAGGGGGCCGCTTTGAAGTGGCCTTAATTGGCTTGGAGCAAGCCGCTCAACACGGCCTAGAAGACATTCAGTTTTTGGTAGCTGGCCACGCGGGCAGCACGCCTAGGCCTGTGGGCAAAGTGGCCTCTGGCGGCGAGCTCTCGCGCATTGCCTTGGCCATAGCTGTCACGACCAGCGAATTGGGTGAAGCAGGTACCCTGATATTTGACGAAGTCGACTCCGGTGTGGGCGGCGCTGTTGCAGAAACTGTCGGTCGACTCATGAAACAACTGGGTGTGCATCGCCAAGTTTTGGCGGTTACGCATTTGCCCCAAGTTGCTTCATGCGCCGATCACCATTTGTTGGTTAGCAAGACCAGCGCCAAAGAGGGTGTCAGTAGCAGCGTGACGCCCATTGCAGGCGAACAACGCGTGACAGAAATTGCGCGCATGTTGGGCGGTGAAAAGTTATCGGCAACCACGCTGGCACACGCCCGTGAAATGCTCACTAAATAAATTTCTGAAACCTAGCAATTATGGAAATCGTTCTTATTACTGGCATGTCGGGTTCAGGCAAATCTGTGGCCTTGCATGCCCTTGAAGATTCTGGTTTCTATTGCGTTGACAACCTGCCACCTGAATTGCTCATGCCATTTGCAGAGCTAGAGCAAAAGCGCAATGAACAGCGAGTGGCCATTGCCATTGATGTGCGCAGTGCCAATTCACTGCCCCTCATGCCAGATCAGTTAATGAAGCTAAAAAGTTTAGGTTTCAAGACAAGCTCAATTTTTCTGGATGCATCCTCTGACACTTTGCTTCGCAGGTACTCCGAAACCAGAAGGCGTCACCCCTTGTCTGGGCGCAGTGAGTCTGCCGACGAACTGGCCTTAACCGAGTCGATTGAGTATGAGCGTGAAATTTTGTCCCTCTTGCGTGAAAAATCTCATGTGATTGACACCAGTTTTTTGCGTGCGCCTCAATTACAAAGCTACGTAAAATCTTTGGTAAATTCTTCTAGCGCCAAAATGACTTTGGTCTTTGAATCGTTTGGCTTTAAGCGCGGTATTCCCATTGATGCCGATTACGTATTCGATGTGCGCATGTTGCCCAATCCGCACTACGAAAACGCCCTTCGTCCCCTCACAGGCAAAGACGAACCTGTTCAGGAATTTTTAGAAAAATATCCCGATGTCAAAGACATGCAGGCGCAAATTCAAGCGTTCATGAACCATTGGCTTCCCGCGCTTGAAAAAGACCATCGCAACTACATTACGGTGGCCATTGGTTGCACCGGTGGTCAACATCGGTCCGTTTATTTGGTCGAAAAACTCAGCCAATATTTCAGCGCGCAGTGGCTCACGCTCAAGCGTCACCGAGAATTAGACAGCAAGTGACGAATGGGGGTGGGCAGACCCAACACTTGCCAATCTTCTTCCGACCACCAAGCGCCAGATCCTGTTGAAATTGGGCCTTTGTTGAGCTTCGTTTTAACCACATGACAGTGCAAATCTTTGTGCGTCAGCACATGTTTAAAGGTCGGCAGAATTTCCCAATGCCGCTTTGAGTTTTTTGGCAAATCACTATTTAAGACAGCTGCTGACAGCGCCTCCTCTGAAGCAAATACAGGCAGGCTGTAAAGGCTAGCCCAGATCCCAGACTCGGGACGCTTCTCCAACCACACTTGACCTTTTTGATTGTTCGCCAACAACAACCACAACACCTCACTGGTGCGTTTGAGTTTGCGAGTTTTAACAGGAAACTTTTCGGGCTCTCCCAGTTCATGCGCTTTGCATTCGGTACGCACAGGACAAGCTTGGCACAAAGGCTTGCGAGGCAAGCAAATGGTAGCCCCCAAATCCATCAGGGCTTGCGAATATCGCGGCATGGCTGTTTGAATTTGTTTTGTAGGCAAGGCCCCCTCAGCCATTTGCCACAATACTTTTTCATTTTTGCTAACTGACAAGTCTGCGTCATAAGCCCATAAGCGGGTCAAAACGCGCTTGACGTTGCCATCCATAATGGCCACCCGCTCTGAGAAGCAGAACGAGGCCACAGCCGCAGCGGTAGATCGGCCAATGCCTGGCAAGCTCATCAGGTCCTGCGCTGTTTGTGGAAACGCACCGCCAAATTTTGTCATCACATCTTTGGCGCATTGATGCAAATTTCGGGCTCGGCTGTAATAGCCCAAGCCACTCCACAAACCCATCACCTGATCTTGCGATGCAGCAGCCAAATCGGCCACGGTGGTAAAGTGCTGCAAAAACTTGGCGTAGTAATCTAAAACTGTGCTGACCTGCGTCTGCTGCAACATAATTTCTGACAGCCAAACTCGGTAAGGGTCCCGTGTGTTTTGCCATGGCAAATGGTTTCTGCCGTGGCTCTTTTGCCAGACTACCAGCGTCTCAGCAAAGGGCTTCTTTTCTTTTAAGGCTTTTGACATACAGGGCAAAAAAACGTGGAGCGCTGGCCTTGAACAATTTGCTTGATAGGCGTCTGACAGGACCGGCAAGGCAAACCTGAACGGCCATACACAGAGGCCTCCAACTGGAAGTAGCCTGTGTTGCCCTGCGCATTGACAAAATCTTTCAAGCTGCTGCCCCCTTGCTGCACCGCACGGGCCAAGACTTGACGAATGGCCGCATGCAGCTTGGCAACTCGAGGGCCACTTATTTTTTGGGCCTTGACGGTTGGTCGAATGCCTGCCAAAAACAAAGCTTCTGAGGCGTAAATATTGCCAACACCCACCACCACATCACCGGCAAGGAGCACTTGCTTGATAGGCGCCGCACGTTTTTTCAAGCCTTGCAGAAACAACTTCAACTCAAATCCATCCGTCAATGGCTCCATGCCCAATTTACCCAAAAGCTTGGCGGCAGGCTCATGATGTTCCGACTCGGCCCAAACGGCCGCACCAAATCTGCGTGGATCGTGTAGGCGCAAAACACCTTGCGTTGTGACCAAATCCATGTGATCGTGCTTGCC
>CALPYQ020000105.1 GCA_943327965.2 Singulisphaera sp. GP187 | reverse complement strand
TATGCCGCACGCTCAGTTCAGATGACACAAATGCCAGAATTGGTCGCCTTGATGCACAGCATGGTTGGTATGGCCGCTGTGCTGGTCGGATACGCCACTTACGTTGACCCTGAAGCAACAAAAGGCTTTGAGGGCGCGGCACACGCTATCCATGCAATGGAAATCTACATTGGTATCTTCATTGGTGCTGTCACTTTCTCTGGCTCCGTAGCAGCTTTCGGCAAGTTGTCGGGCCGCATCGGTGGCAGTCCTTTGCTGCTCCCTGCGCGCCACTGGATCAATTTGGCGGGTTTGCTGGCGGTGGTTTACTTTGGCCGCATGTTCTTGCAAGCCGAGACCATTGAAGAAGGCATGTTCCCATTGTTTGTCATGAGCGCCATTGCGCTTTTATTTGGCATTCACATGGTCATGGCCATTGGTGGTGCCGATATGCCGGTGGTGGTGTCCATGCTCAACAGTTATTCAGGATGGGCGGCGGCGGCCACAGGTTTTATGTTGAGCAACGACTTGTTGATCGTTGTCGGTGCTTTGGTCGGTTCTAGCGGTGCCATTCTGTCCTACATCATGTGCAACGCGATGAACCGCAGTTTCATCAGTGTGATCGCTGGCGGTTTTGGTACAACCGCTGCCGCGCCCAAGCCTGTTGGCGATGCCAATGCCGAGCCGGTTGGTGAAGTCAGTCCCATCTTGGCTGCAGAGACTGCAGAAATGTTGCGCGATGCCAAAAACGTCATCATCGTGCCGGGCTATGGCATGGCCGTTGCACAAGCTCAGCACACTGTGTTTGAAATTACCCGTACCTTGCGCGACAAAGGCGTCAACGTCCGCTTTGGTATTCACCCTGTTGCGGGTCGCATGCCTGGCCACATGAATGTGTTGTTGGCTGAGGCCAAGGTGCCTTACGACATCGTGATGGAAATGGATGAGTTGAACGACGACTTCCCAGACACCGATGTGGCCATTGTGATTGGTGCCAACGACATTGTGAATCCTGCTGCGCAAGACGATCCGACAAGCCCCATTGCAGGCATGCCTGTGCTTGAAGTTTGGAAAGCACGCACCAGCATTGTCATGAAGCGATCCATGGCCAGTGGCTATGCAGGTGTGGACAACCCACTCTTCTACAAAGACAACAACCGCATGTTGTTTGGCGATGCCAAGAAAATGCTGGATGAAGTTTTGGTTGTCCTCAAATCTTAAAAATTAAATGACGTCTTGAATGTCCTTAAACAGTTTGTTTCAGGACATTCATTGATTCGTGCTGCACAAATCACGCTATTCAAAAAACTCAACAGGGGAAAACAATGTCAATGAAGCCTATCAATGTGGCCTGCTTAGGAATGGGTTGGTGGTCAGATGTTTTGGCAGACGCCATGCAGCGCTCAGATAAATTTGTCATTCGCTCTTGTTATACGCGCTCAGCTGACAAACGCGCTGCCTTTGCTGCCAAGTACGGATGCGCCGAAGCCAGCAGCTATGAAGAGATCTTGGCCGATGACTCGATCGATGCCATCATCAACACCACGCCAAACAATGTTCACCTTGAAACCACAAAGCAGGCTGCAGAGGCTGGCAAACATGTGTTTCTCGATAAGCCGATTGCCAACACATTGGCAGAGGGCCGTGCCATCACGGAAGCATGTCAAAAAGCTGGCGTTGTACTGGCATTGGGTTATCAGCGCCGCCGCGAAAGTCAATTTCGCTGGATCAAACAGCAAATCGATGCAGGCGTTTTTGGCAAACTGGTCAATGCAGAAGCCAATATCAGCCGTGATCGCTTGGGTAAGATTGACTTGACTTCATGGCGCTACCAGGCAGAGGGGATGCCAGGCGGTGTGATGTTGCAAATTGGGGTGCACTATGTCGATGTGCTTGAGTACTTGATGGGTCCTATCACTGCGGTGAGTGGGCAGGCCGCACAACTGGTTTTACCAGGCGACAACCCAGATGTGGCTTCTCTTTTGTTGCAGCATGAGAATGGCGCACTTTCCACCGTCAACGCAAGCTATGCATCGGCGACCGAAAATTACGTCATGAACATTTATGGCAAAGAAGCCAGTGCGTATTACGACCTGCGCGGTGGGTTGCGTTTCATCAAACGCGGTACAGAAACAGCTGAGAACATCCCATTTGCCAAAAACGATACCTTTGTTGACGAACTTGATGAGTTCGCAATGGCAGTGCGGGGTCAGGGTACGCCAGAAACCGGCGGTGACTACGCAACCCGCTCACTGGGCGTTATTCGCGCAGGCATTATTTCTGCCAGAGAGGGACGCCGCGTTCAGCTTTCGGAAGTGCTTTCCGATCCGAATGCTTAAACTTCTGAACTAAATACGCGTCAAATTTAGATTCAACCCGCACCCCCTGTGAAGGAGGTGCGGTTTTTTTTTAGGCTTTAATTTCGCGGCGAGTAGCGCCTGTATAGAGCTGACGTGGGCGACCGATTTTGTACTCAGGGTCGCTGATCATTTCATTCCACTGTGCAATCCATCCCACGGTTCTTGCCAAAGAGAATATGCCGGTGAACAGGTTGACTGGAATACCAATGGCGCTCAACACGATGCCGGAATAGAAGTCCACGTTGGGGTAGAGCTTACGGCTGACAAAGTATTCGTCTTCCAACGCAATTTTTTCTAATGCTTTGGCCAATTGGAACAATGGGTCGTTTTCCAGACCAAGTTCTGCCAATACTTCGTTGCATGTTTCCTGCATTAACTTGGCGCGAGGATCGTAGTTTTTGTAAACGCGGTGACCAAAACCCATCAATTTGACGCCAGAGTTTTTGTCTTTGACTTGTTCCATGAACTCGCCCACTTTGGCAATGCCACCCATTTTTTGGATGTCGCCCAGCATCTTCAAGCAAGCTTCGTTGGCGCCACCGTGAGCAGGGCCCCACAGGCAAGCGACGCCAGCAGCAATGGCTGCAAAAGGGTTGGTGCCAGAAGAACCGCAGAGACGCACAGTAGAAGTGGAGGCATTTTGTTCATGGTCTGCATGCAGAATGAAAATGCGGTCCAAAGCGCGTTCCAAAACGGGGTTGACTTTGTACTCTTCACAAGGTACGCCAAACATCATGCGTAAGAAGTTGCCAGAGTATGACAAATTGTTTTGTGGATACATGAATGGTTGGCCAACACCATATTTATAGGCCATGGCCACCAAGGTTGGCATTTTGGCGATCAAGCGAATGGCAGAAATTTCGCGGTGCTTGGGGTTGTTGATGTCAGTGCTGTCGTGATAGAAAGCTGACAATGCGCCGACTAAACCAGTGAGCACAGCCATAGGGTGTGCGTCACGACGGAAGCCACGCAAAAAGAATTGCATTTGCTCATTGACCATCGTGTGGTTGTTCACCAACTTGTGGAAGTCTGCACTTTCTACAGTGTTGGGTAATTCACCCTTGAGGAGCAAATAGCATGTGTCAAGAAAGTCGCCATGGCTGGCCAATTGCTCGATGGGGTAGCCACGGTACAGCAACTCGCCTTTGTCGCCGTCAATGAAAGTGATGCCAGATTGGCAAGAGGCTGTTGACAAGAAACCAGGGTCATAAGTGAACATGCCGCTTTGACCATAAAGTTTGCGGATGTCAATGACGTCGGGTCCAACAGAGCCGCTGTAAACGGGCATTTCAATGCTTGGACTGCCGTTACTGAACGACAGGGTTGCTTTGTTGTCAGCAAGTTTCATGATTCAATTTCCTCTAGTAATCAGTCAATTCAAATTAGTTTGTTTGCAAAATTTTACAAACGTCATGCCAGGAGCATGTGCAGCACTTCGCTGACTTCTTCAGTTGCCATTTCGGACTCAAGGGGCTTGCGCTTCATGAGCAAGTCCATCAGGTCGTTGTCCGACAAATCCATCAAGACATACATGCCCCTTGCCTGACCCACTGTCAGTTTAGAAGCATGTTGGTTAAAAAATCGCTCAATAAAAAGATCGTTTTCAAGTAGACCCCGTCGGCAGCGCCAGCGAAGTTTGCTTAAAGCGCGCTCACCCAAGGGTGTTTGGCTTTCCAATCCATCGAGCAGTTCATCTCCCATAAAGTTTGATTGAGTCAGTGTCTTCAAATTAGATGGCGCGTTGCACCATCATCTCTTTGATCTTGCCAATCGCTTTGGTGGGATTGAGGCTCTTTGGGCACACATCCACGCAGTTCATGATGGTGTGGCAGCGGAACAAGCGATAGGGGTCTTCCAAATTGTCCAAGCGCTCGGCCGTACCTTGGTCACGGCTGTCTGCCAAGAAGCGATAAGCCTGAAGCAAACCAGCGGGGCCGACAAACTTGTCTGGGTTCCACCAGAAGCTAGGGCAGCTGGTGGAGCAGCTGGCGCACAAAATACACTCATACAAGCCATTCAACTCTTCACGCTCTTCAGGGCTTTGTAGACGCTCTTTTTCGGGCGGGATGCTGTCGTTGATCAAGTAAGGCTTGATGGAGTTGTATTGCTTGAAGAATTGCGTCATGTCGACGATCAAGTCACGTACCACAGGCAGCCCAGGTAGAGGTTTCAAGACAATCTTGCCGGGCAAAGTCAACATGTTTGTGAGGCACGCCAAACCATTTTTACCGTTGATGTTCATGGCGTCAGAGCCGCAAACGCCTTCACGGCAAGAGCGACGGAATGACAAAGTGGGGTCCACTTTTTTAAGCTTCATCAAAGCGTCTAAGAGCATACGCTCATGGCCATCCAATTCAACCTGAATGGTTTGCATGTAGGGCTTGGCATCCTTGTCTGGATCGTAACGATAGATTTCAAATGTACGTAATGTCATGATTCAACCTTCAGTAATTTAGAACGTCCGGACTTTGGGTGGCACAGAGTCCACTGTCAGCGGTTTCAAGTTGACGGGCTTGTAGGTCAGGCTGTTGCTGTCGCTGTGCCACAAGGTGTGTTTCATCCAGTTGGCATCGTCGCGACCCAATGGCGCGATGGGGTCATCTGCGGGGCGCTCATAGTCACTGACGGTATGCGCGCCACGGCATTCTTTGCGAGCCGCTGCGGACACCATGGTGGCTTGGGCGCACTCGATCAAGTTTTCAACTTCCAAGGCTTCAATCCGGGCTGTATTGAAGACTTTGGAGGTGTCTGTCAATGCGATGGCATTGACGCGCTCGCGAATATCGGCAATCTTTTGCACGCCTTCGTCCATGCTGGCTTGCGTACGGAACACCGCAGCGTGCTTTTGCATCGAGGCGCGCATGTCGTTGGCCACGTCTTGGGCGTACTCGCCTTTGCGGCCTTCCAAACGATTGAGTCGGGCTAAAGTGAAATCGGCCGCGTCTTTGGGCAAATCTTTGTGCGATTTGGTTTTGCTAGCGAAGTCAACAATGTGATTGCCAGCAGCGCGGCCAAACACCAACAAGTCGAGCAGTGAGTTGGTGCCTAACCGGTTGGCACCGTGAACGCTCACGCAAGAGCATTCGCCAACGGCATACAAACCATTGACCACGGCGTTGTGGCTGCTGGCAGTTTGGGTGACCACTTGACCGTGAACGTTGGTGGGAATGCCGCCCATTTGGTAATGAATGGTAGGCACCACAGGAATTGGCTCTTTGGTGATGTCGACGTTGGCAAAGTTGACGCCAATTTCATACACAGAAGGCAAGCGCTTGTGAATGGTTTCTGCACCCAAGTGGTCCAGTTTCAACAGCACATAATCTTTGTTAGGACCGCAGCCACGGCCTTCTTTGATCTCTTGGTCCATAGAACGTGACACGAAGTCGCGGGGGGCCAAGTCTTTCAAAGTTGGGGCATAGCGCTCCATGAAGCGTTCGCCATTGCTGTTGAGCAAAATAGCGCCTTCTCCGCGGCAACCTTCTGTCAGCAATACACCGGCACCGGCCACGCCAGTGGGGTGGAACTGCCAGAACTCCATGTCTTCCAAAGGAATGCCAGCGCGCGCTGCCATGCCCAAACCGTCGCCGGTGTTGATGAATGCATTGGTCGAGGCTGCAAAGATGCGACCTGCGCCGCCAGTGGCCAACAACACAGTCTTGGCGTGCAAGATGTGCAGGTCGCCGGTTTCCATTTCGAGGGCTGTGACGCCCACCACATCGCCTTCGGCGTCGCGGATCAAGTCAAGGGCCATCCACTCCACGAAGAAGCTGGTTTTGGCTTTGACGTTTTGTTGGTACAAGGTGTGCAACATGGCGTGACCTGTACGGTCGGCTGCAGCGCAAGCACGTTGAACCGACTTCTCGCCATAATTGGCCGTGTGGCCGCCAAACGGACGCTGGTAAATGGTGCCATCTGGGTTGCGGTCGAAAGGCATGCCCATGTGCTCTAAGTCATAGACAACTTTGGGCGCTTCACGGCAC
>CALPYQ020000104.1 GCA_943327965.2 Singulisphaera sp. GP187 | reverse complement strand
TGCACAACCGGCATGGTTTACAAGCTTTTCTTTTTTTGGTGTTTGCCATCTACTTCACCTGGTTGTGGTCAAAAGGCCAAACCCTGGCCATGAAAACTTGGCACATCCAAATTCTGGACAAAGACGGCCATCCTGTGAGCCAAGCTCGAGCCTTGCTTCGCTATTTCCTAAGTTGGGTCTGGTTTTTGCCGCCCATGGTCATCGCTTGGCCATTCAACTTGCCAGCAGCCGAGGTGGCTTTCTGGGTATTTGCTTGGATTATTGTTTGGGCACTTTTAAGCCGCTTCCAATCCCGTAGACAATATTGGCATGACGTTTGGGCCGGAACACAGTTGGTTGATGTTCTGAAGAAGCCCTAACTTCCCAACTTTGCCCCTTTGTCATGAACACAGAAATTGTTAACCCCCAAAAGGCCAGAAAAGGCCTCTCCCGCATTTTTCATGCGGGGGGTTATTCACTGGCAGGCTTAAAAGCTGGCTGGGGTGAAACAGCTTTTAGGCAAGAAGCCATTCTTTCCATTGTCTTGATTCCAGCCGCCTTTTGGTTGGGACAAACTTGGGTTGAAGTTGCGCTTCTCGTTGGGTCTGTCATCTTGGTCATGGTGGTTGAATTGCTCAATACGGGTATTGAAACCGCCATTGACCGCATCGGCACTGAGTGGCATGCCCTCTCTAAACGCGCAAAGGACATGGGCAGCGCAGCCGTTCTTCTCAGTTTGTTGCTGTGCCTTGGTATCTGGTTGGCCGCAATCTGGAATTTGTTCCATGGATAGCCCCAGCTTTTCACTTTGCGTTTATTGCGGCTCCAAACCCGGCACCGACCCAGCCTTTACCCAAGCCGCCATTCAGGTTGGCACTTGGATTGGTCAACACGCTGGACAACTGGTGTATGGCGGCGGCAGAAATGGCTTGATGGGCATCGTGGCAGACGCCACCCTGGCTGCCGGTGGCCGTGTCATTGGCGTCATTCCGCGTGCTCTGGTCGAAAAAGAATGGGCCCACACCGGCTGCACTGAGTTGCACATTGTTGAAACCATGCACGAGCGCAAACAAATGATGGCAGAAAAAGCCGATGCATTTGTTGCACTGCCTGGCGGCATCGGCACCTTTGAAGAATTTTTTGAAGTGTGGACTTGGCGCCAACTGGGCTATCACAACAAACCCATTGGCTTGCTCAACACCGGCGACTACTACAAACCCATGCTTAATTTTCTGGACAGCGTGGTTCAAAAAGAGTTCATGGGCGAATGGCAAATGGATTTAATTCAGACCCATGCCAATTTGTCCATCTTGCTACCCAATCTCATTCAAGCAGCTGGCTTGCCCATCACATTTCAAAGTGAAGCCATCTAAAAAAACGCCGCAGATTGCGGCGTTTTTTTGGAAGGTGGTGTCTTAAATGGCGTCGTCGTCCAACTCGCCAGTGCGAATTCGAACGACGCGCTCCACAGAGGTGATGAAAATTTTGCCGTCGCCAATTTTGCCAGTGTGTGCGGCCTTCACGATGGCATCGACGCAGCGATCTACATCGCCGTCTTTGACAGCCACCTCAACCTTGACCTTTGGCAAAAAGTCGACCACGTATTCGGCACCTCGGTACAACTCGGTGTGTCCTTTTTGACGACCAAAGCCCTTGACTTCCGTCACTGTCAGGCCCGTCACGCCGCACTCAGCAAGGCTTTCGCGAACTTCTTCCAGTTTGAAGGGCTTGATGATGGCTGTGATTTGTTTCATGAGTAAAGTCCAGTCGAAAAAAATTAAGCTCGAAAACGATTGGTTATAGGATAACGCCAATCTTTGCCAAAACTTCGGTGTGTGACGCGAATTCCAACAGGCGATTGTCGGCGTTTGTACTCGTTAAGTTTAATCAATCGAGTAACTTTTTCGACATCGGCTCGGTCAAAACCATCGGCCACCAAGGCATTGATGCCCTCGTCGTTTTCCATATAACGCTGAACAATGGCATCTAACACCTCATAAGGCGGCAAGCTGTCTTGGTCTTTTTGGTCGGCTCGCAACTCGGCACTGGGCGGCCGCGTAATGATGCGCTCGGGAATGGGGTTTTTCCCAGTGCCATAAGGGTCGTGCTGATTGCGCCACTCGGCCAATTTAAACACCTGTGTTTTCACCACATCTTTGATGACCGCAAAGCCGCCCGCCATGTCGCCATAAAGCGTGCAATACCCTGTGGCCATTTCACTCTTGTTGCCCGTGGTCAACACAATGGATCCCGTCTTGTTTGACATGGCCATCAACAAAGTTCCGCGCACTCGGGCCTGAATATTTTCTTCGGTGGTGTCCTCTGGCAAGCCCTTGAATTGATCTGCCAAGGCGTTTTTAAAACCCTCGAACAAAGGTGCAATGGAGATTTCGTCATAGCGAACGCCAAGGCGCTGAACCATTTCACGGGCATCTAGCCAACTGATATCGGCGGTGTAAGGTGAAGGCATCATGACGGCGTGAATTTTGTCTGCGCCAATGGCATCTACCGCCAGCGCCAATACCAACGCGGAATCGATGCCGCCTGATAGACCCAGGATGGCGCCAGGAAAACCGTTCTTGCCCAAGTAATCTTTGATGCCCAATACCAAAGCATGCCAGAGGTCTTCTTGCCAAGTACATTCCTCTGAAATTTGCTGCCCGGTCAGGGTCAGGCTGGATTGACCGGGTTCAACTTGAACTTGAATGCTTTGCAAGCACTCTTGAAACGCTGGCGCTCTGGCCACCACCTGCCCCTGGCTGTTGATGGCAAATGATCGGCCCTCAAAAATAACCTCATCTTGACCGCCAACCAAATGTGCATAAATCAGGGGCAGCCCACACTCTGAAACGCGTTGTGCCATTTGAACTTCACGCTCTAAGCCCTTGCCCACATGGAATGGCGAGGCATTCAAAACCAACAGCAATTGGGCGCCAGCATCGCGTGCTTGTTGAGCAGGCGCTTCGAACCATGCATCTTCGCAAATGAGCAAGCCCAATTGGATGCCGGCCACTTCAAACACACAAGCCTCATGGCCGGAGGTGAAATAACGGCGTTCATCAAAGACCTGGTAGTTGGGCAACTCTTGTTTGGCGTAAGAAGCAATGACCTGCCCTTCACAGACAACACTGGCGCGGTTGAATCGCTTGGTGACGGATACGCTTCGGCTTTGGATGCCCCCGCCTTCAGGGTGTCCCACCACAACATGCAGGCCCTTTAACCCAGCCAACTCACGGGCCACTGTTTTCAAGGCATCATCGCAGGCATCCATGAAGGCGGGCCTTAGCAGCAAGTCTTCTGCGGCATAACCGCAAATGGCCAACTCGGGCGTGACCACCACGCGCGCGCCTTGGTCATAGGCTTTGCGAGCGGCGTCAATGATTTTGCGAGCATTGCCCGCCATGTCGCCGACGACAAAGTTAAGTTGGGCATTACAAATTTGAAGGGTCATACGGGTGAAGGAATTCAATTCCAACAATTATGTCACTGAGGTGCTCAGTTCGATGCGAGACATTTCAGCGCAGGAATGGGACGCCCTTTTAGGCCAGCAAACTGAGCCCACCCCATTTATGCGCCATGCCTACCTACTGGCCATGGAAGAAAGCGGCTCTGCTTCCCCTGAAACGGGCTGGAAACTGCAGATTTTGAGCCTTCGTGACCCAACCCAGCCGTCCCAGCCCTCGCAGATTTCTCAAGCCCTGAGCCAATCAGGCCGTTTGGCCGGCGCCATGGTGCTCTACATCAAGCCCCACTCCTACGGCGAATACGTCTTTGATTGGGCCTGGGCCGATGCCTACCAAAGGCATGGCCTGAATTACTACCCTAAAGCCGTGGCTGCCGTGCCCTTTACGCCGGTCCCTGGTACTCGCTTGTTGGCCGATGGCGAGACCAGTCAGGCGGCACTGTTACAAGCCGCAGTCAATTTGGCAAAGCAAGAAGCTTGGTCCTCTTTGCATGTGTTGTTTTTGTCCGCATCGGACTCGAAAGCTGCCGAAAACGCTGGCTGGCTAAGCCGACACACCGTTCAGTTTCATTGGCATAACCATGGCTATGAAAACTTTGATCATTTTCTTCAGGCACTCAACCAAGAAAAGCGCAAAAAAATCAAGCAAGAGCGCCGCAAAGTTCAGGAGGCAGGCGTTCGTTTTCATGCACTTGAAGGTGTCAACATCACAAGTGCAGATTGGGATTTCTTTTACCAATGCTATGCCCAAACTTATTTTGAACACGGCAATGCGCCCTATTTAAATCGCGATTTTTTTGAACGCATGCAAAACACCATGCCCGAAAACTGGGTCTTGTTCATTGCTGAAAAAGAGGGGCGAAGAATGGCCGCCAGCCTCATTGGCGTCCACAACAAAGTTGCCTATGGGCGCTATTGGGGCGCCTTAGAGCGTGTGGACTGTTTGCACTTTGAGGCCTGCTATTACCAGCCTATTGAATGGTGCATTCAAACGGGCATTGCGCGTTTTGAAGGGGGCGCACAAGGCGAGCACAAAATGGCCCGCGCATTGTTGCCCGTCAAGGCCAGTAGTGCGCATTGGCTAGCGCACCCTAGTTTTGCAGATGCCGTAGAAAAGTACTTAGAGCGAGAAGGCCACGGCATTGAGGCCTACATGGCAAATCTGGAAGCGCGATCACCTCTCAAAGAGAAGTGATCGGCATTTGTCTGGCTTAGGCCTGTGACTTTTGGTAGTTGGCCATGCCGTCCAAGATTTCTTTCTTGGCTGACTCAGGGCCTTCCCAGCCCAAAATCTTGACCCATTTGCCTTCTTCCAAATCTTTGTAGTGCTCAAAGAAGTGGGCAATGGTTTTCAAGCGCAAAGGATTCAAGTCTTCAGGCTTTTGCCATTGTGTGTAGATCGACAAAATTTTGTCGGTAGGCACAGCCAAGACCTTGCCATCTTCGCCGGCTTCGTCCAGCATTTTCAAAATACCGATGGGGCGGCAAGGCACCACAACGCCTGGAATTAAGGGAACGGGTGTGATGACCAAGACGTCGACGGGATCGCCATCACCGCTGATGGTTTTGGGTACGTAGCCGTAGTTGGTGGGGTAATGCATGGCCGTGCTCATGAAACGGTCAACAAAAATGGCGCCGGTGGCCTTGTCAACCTCGTATTTGACGGGGTCTGCATTCATCGGAATTTCGATGATGACATTGAATTGTTCGGGAACTTTGCTGCCTGGGGTGACGTTGTCTAGGGACATGTTTCAGAAAATATAAAGAGTTGAAGTAAATCTAAGAACCTTAGGATTAACCCCGATTTTACTTTCACAGGGCTTGCGATTTCACAACAAAGCCCTTTTAATGGGTTTGTTGGCCAATCGACTCCTAGTGGGAGCGAGGAAGCAACGCCGGGAGGTGTTCCTCGAGCGTTGCACCTCCTTTCAGCGGTAACAACTAAGGAGAATGATTTATGACAGGCAATTCAGCGTTGATTTTGGCGCTAGTTTGCGGGCTGATCGCCGTAATTTACGGTGTGTGGGCACGCGGTTGGATTTTGGCCCAAGACCCGGGCAATGCGCGAATGCAAGAAATTGCAGCCGCCATTCAGGCGGGTGCAGCGGCTTATCTGGCCAGACAATACAAAACCATTGCCATCGTGGGTATCGTCTTGGCCATCCTCATGGGAGTGTTCCTCGACAGCAAAACAGCCATTGGCTTCGTCATTGGTGCGGTTTTGTCAGGCGCTTGCGGCTTCATTGGCATGAACGTTTCAGTGCGTGCCAATGTTCGGACCGCACAGGCCGCCACCAAAGGCATTGGCCCCGCACTTGACGTCGCCTTTCGCGGTGGCGCCATAACCGGCATGCTGGTGGTGGGCTTAGGCTTGCTGGGCGTCACGGGCTTTTATTGGTTCTTGGCTGGCAATGGCAACCACACACCAGACCTCAAGTTGTCTGTCATCTTGAACCCGCTCATTGGCTTTGCCTTTGGCTCATCCCTGATTTCCATCTTTGCCCGATTGGGCGGCGGCATCTTCACCAAAGGTGCAGACGTCGGTGCCGACTTGGTGGGAAAAGTAGAAGCCGGTATTCCAGAAGACGACCCCCGCAACCCCGCCGTTATTGCAGACAACGTGGGTGACAACGTGGGCGACTGCGCTGGTATGGCGGCCGACTTGTTTGAGACCTATGCAGTCACCTTGATTGCCACCATGGTGCTGGGTTCACTTCTGATTGCTGGCGCGCCTGGCAACGCCGTGATGTACCCCCTCGCCTTGGGCGCGGTGTCCATCGTGGCCTCCATCATTGGCTGCTTCTTTGTGAAGGCCTCGCCCGGCATGACCAACGTCATGCCCGCCTTGTACAAAGGCCTGGCCATTGCGGGTGTGCTGTCCCTCATTGCGTTCTACTTCGTCAC
>CALPYQ020000103.1 GCA_943327965.2 Singulisphaera sp. GP187 | reverse complement strand
TCTCAAGGACATTCCGCGCAAACAAGCCGCGGTGGCCGCGTGGCTGGCCACCAAATACCGGGTGGCGCCCGAGCCCATTGCCGCCTTGGTGGCCGAGGCGTATGTCTTGTCAGAATCGACCAAGCTCAAGCCCCATTTAATTTTGGCGGTCATGGCCATCGAATCGAGCTTTCATCCTTATGTTCAAAGTCCTGCAGGTGCTCAAGGCTTGATGCAAGTGATGACCGAAATTCACATTCAAAAGTATGAAAAGTATGGCGGCAGGTCGGCCGCCTTTGACCCCTTGACCAACTTGCGCGTCGGCACCAAGGTGCTGCACGAATACGTCAAACTCAAGGGCGGCATTGAAGAGGGTTTGCTGTTTTACTTAGGCGGCGACATTCTTCAAAGCGACACTGGTTATGTGGCCAAAGTCTTGGCCGAGCAAGCCAAGTTAGACCAAGTGGCCGCGGGTGAAAAGGTCAGCACCCAGCCTTAACGCCAATGAGGCAGACCGCGTCTAAATGTTCCAAACAGACAAATCGGTGTGAATGAGGTCCATGGGAAAACGTTGGCCTCTGACATGGTCTTCGATGCATTTCAGTACCAGAGGGCTGCGATGCGACGCAGCCGATGCGCGCACTTCTTCTAACGTCATCCACAGCACCCGCACAATGCCATGGTCCAAGGCCTGACCCTTGATGGGATGTGAAATGTCGCCCGTAAAAGCAAACCGAACATACGTAATTTCTTCGGCTGGACGGCCATTTTTGGCAGCCCGGTGAAACCTGGATTGGTAAATGCCCACCAATTGTTGAGGCTGAAAAGGGTGTGCCGTTTCCTCCAAGCACTCACGCGCGCAAGCTTCAATCAGTGACTCGCCCGGATCGAGGTGCCCCGCAGGGTTGTTCAGGCGCAGGCCCTCTTGCGTGTGCTCTTCAATCAGCAGGTAACGGCCATCTTTTTCAATGATGGCAGCCACTGTGACACTGGGGTTCCAACGATCGCTCATATTTTGAAAATAGATTTAACAGGGCAAGGAATACAGATTTAACAGGCATCGATTTTATGAATCAAGTATGGCCCTAACAAGTAAAGATTTATAAAGCACAATAGCAATCAGTGTAAGAATTGTAAGTATTCAAAAACAAAGGGCAGTTCAGGATGATGGAAGAGCGCGTTTGGCTAAGCAGCTACCCGGAGGGTGTACCTGCTGAAATAGATGCATCTCAGTATGACTCTTTGGTCAGTTTGATGGAGGAGAGTTTCTCCAAATACGCAGACCGAACTGCCTACAGTTTCATGGGCCAAAACATTGGCTATCAAGAAACCGATGTCAAAAGCCAAGCGCTGGCGGCCTACTTCCAATCCTTGGGCTTAGAGAAGGGCGACCGCGTTGCCGTCATGATGCCCAACGTGCCGCAATACCCAGTAGCTGTAGCGGCTATTTTGCGTGCAGGCTTGGTGGTGGTTAATGTCAATCCGCTGTACACACCGCGAGAACTAGAGCACCAACTCAAGGACTCTGGCGCCAAGGCCATTGTGATCATCGAAAACTTCGCCATCACATTGCAAAAGTGCATTCAGCAAACCCAAGTCAAACACGTGGTGCTTTGTGCCATGGGCGACATGCTCAGCATGCCCAAGGGCGCGCTGGTCAATTTTGTGGTTCGCAATGTGAAGAAAATGGTCCCCGACTTTTTTCTGCCTCGCGTTGTCAAGTTCAATCAAGCATTGCGCCGTGGCCAGAAGGCTAGGTTTGTGAAGCCCCATGTTCACAGCGATGACATTGCCCTTTTGCAATACACCGGCGGCACCACGGGTGTCTCCAAGGGTGCTGTGCTTTTGCATCGCAATGTGATTGCTAATTTGCTGCAGTCGGAAGCATGGAACGACCCCGTCATGAAGCGGGTGCCGGCCAACGAGCAACCCACTTCGGTGTGCGCTTTGCCGCTGTATCACATCTTCGCTTTTACGGTGAACATGATGCTTGGCATGCGCACTGGGGGCAAAAATATTTTGATTCCCAATCCACGCGATTTACCGGCCGTGTTGAAAGAGTTGTCAAAGCAAACATTTCACAGTTTTCCGGCCGTCAATACGCTGTTCAATGGTTTGGCCAATCATCCAGACTTTGACAAAGTGAACTGGAAAAATCTCAAGGTGTCAGTGGGCGGCGGCATGGCGGTTACCAGTGCCGTGGCCGCTTTGTGGTTGCAAAAAACGGGTTGCCCAATTTGCGAGGGTTATGGTTTGTCGGAAACCAGTCCCTCTGCCAGTTGCAACCCCACCACCAGCACGCAGTTCACAGGCACCATTGGCGTGCCTTTGCCCAGCACTTTGATGAAGTTGTTGGACGATGAAGGCAACGAGGTTACCGCTTTAGGCCAGCCCGGCGAAATTGCAATCAAAGGACCGCAAGTGATGGCTGGATATTGGCAACGTCCCGACGAAACTGCGAGGTGCATGACGCCTGATGGCTTCTTCAAATCAGGCGACATTGGCATTCGCGATGACCGTGGCTATTTCAAAATTGTCGATCGAAAGAAAGACATGATCTTGGTCAGTGGCTTCAACGTCTACCCCAATGATGTAGAAGAAACCGTGTCCTTGTGCCCCGGCGTGTTGGAGTGTGCGGCCGTCGGTATACCCGACGAAAAAACAGGCGAAGCGGTCAAACTGGTCATTGTTAAAAAAGATCCGGCATTAACGGAGACCGATGTGCGTGAGTACTGCCGCGCCAACATGACGGGCTACAAACAACCCAAGGTGATTGAGTTCAAAACAGAGCTCCCTAAAACAGCCGTGGGGAAAATTTTGCGACGCGAATTGCGCGATGCACCCAAGTCATAGCGTGAGGCCAATTGCACTGATTGGTGCAATGCAGGAAGAGTTGTCTGCTGTGCTGGCGCTCATGCCAGATGCGCATGTTCAAAGCGTGGCAGGGCGTCAATTTTGGGTGGGTCATTTGAATGGCCATGCGGTTGTCGCCGTCTTGTCTGGCATAGGCAAGGTGGCAGCGGCCATCACAGCCACGGTGCTCATTGAAAAATTTCAAGTGCAAGGCATGCTGTTTACAGGCGTAGCCGGAGGGCTGGCTGCCCATGTGCAGTTAGGCGATGTGGTGGTGGGTACGGAGTTGCTGCAGCATGACATGAATGCCTCGCCTTTATTCCCGCAGTATGAAGTGCCCTTGCTAGGGCGCTCACGCTTTCAAACCGACCTCAACATGACGCGGTGTTTGATGGACAGTGCTGCGCTGGCCTTGCCAAAGGCCAAGGTGCATGCAGGCCTCATCATCAGCGGCGACCAATTTGTGTCGAGTGCATCCGAGAGTCGGCGGCTGCAAAGTGAAATATTTGACGCCTTGGCTGTCGAGATGGAAGGTGCCGCGCTGGCGCAGGTGTGCCATGCTTACGCCATACCCTTGGCCGTGGTGCGAACCTTGTCAGACCGCGCGGACGATAGCGCGCACATTGATTTTTTGCAGTTTGTCAAAGACGTGGCCAGCCGTTACAGCGCGGCCATTGTGTCTGAGTTTTTGAGACAGTGGCCCAAAGTTGGCTAGACCACTGATGGCGTGGTGGTCAGCCTTTTATTTGAGCCAACCGCGCCTGCGGAAATACCACATGGGCACCACCGCACTGGCCACCATGAGGGCCAATGCATAAGGGTAGCCCCAAGTTTGGGACAGCTCGGGCATGTACTGAAAGTTCATGCCGTACAAACTGGCAATGAGGGTCGGTGGCAGCAAAGCCACGCTGGCCACCGAGAAAATTTTGATGATCTTGTTCTGATTGATGTTGATGAAACCAACGGTAGCATCCATCAAGAAGTTGATTTTTTCAAACAAGAATTCGGTGTGTGAATCGAGCGAGTCGATGTCGCGCAAAATTTGACGCGCTTCTTCAAACTGCTCGGCGTTCAGCATCTTGCTTCGCATCATGAAACTCACCGCACGGCGGGTGTCCATGACGTTGCGGCGAATGCGGCCATTCAAATCTTCTTGGCGTGCAATGGCACCCAGAACTTCACCGGCCATGGCGTCGGTCACGTCGCCTGACAGAACCAATTTGCCCGCAATTTCTAACTTGTCGTAAATGTTTTCCAGCGTGTCGGCAGAGTACTCTGCATCGGCATCAAACAACTTCAGCAAGACTTCTTTGGCATCTTCCAACAAACCGGGTGCACGGCGTGCGCGCAAACGCAACAAGCGAAACACCGGTACGTCTTCGTCATGAATTGAAAACAGCACGCCACGGCTGCGCAGGTCGGCATTGTGCTGGTTCAAGATGAACGCACATCGCACCGTGCGGGGCTCGTCTTCGTCGGCGATTAAAAAGTCTGAGCGAATGTGCAGTTCGCCGTTGTCTTCTTCGTAAAAACGCGCAGATTCCTCAATGTCCTCGTCCATCGCATCTTCAGGAATGGACAGACCGTAGTACTGTTTGATCCAGCGTTTTTCGTCCAAGGTGGGCGACTCGAGGTCCACCCAAATAGGTTGGAACTTGGACAGCTCTTCCAGAGATTCAATCTCTTCCTGGACGAGACGGCCGTTGGCCAGTGTAAAAATATTGAGCATGGCAGATCTCCTTCAGCCCCAAAAAAATTGGGGGCCAAGTGTTCGATAAGGCGGCAGTGAGGGCAAGCAGCTTTCGAACGACTGGCGGGCTGCAGCGCGGTGTGCAGCGAAGAGACCATCTCATTCGAAAGCTACCAACTAGGGTGACTTTCCACGGAGCAAACTCCAAAATAATGATGGGTCGAATTATGGCACTGAATCGACGCTGAAACGTGACAATCCGATGAAGGGGACTTCTGGCGGGTCTTCATCGGTGTGCAGATGCCAATGATAGAGTCGGTGGTTCAGGAAAACTTTTATGACCACACATTTGTCGCCAACACGCGAACGCTGGCTGTTGTTCACGTTGGCAGGCATCCAATTTACCAGCGTGCTTGACTTCATGATCATGATGCCGCTGGGGCCTCAGCTCACCCAACTTTTTGGTATTTCGGCGGGTGAGTTTGGGTTTTTGGTTTCGGCTTACACCTTCTCCGCCGGACTCTCTGGCTTGTTGGCGTCTACCTACATCGATCGCTTTGGCCGCAAGCGCATGATGCTGACCTTGTACCCCCTGTTTGGGGCCGCGGCCTTGGCTTGTAGCTTGGCGCCAACCTTTGGATGGTTAATCTTGGCGCGCATCGCCTCCGGATTTTTTGGGGGTGTGTTGATGGCCATCTCCCAGACCATCGTGGCCGAGGTCATTCCCTTTGACAGGCGCGGGCGGGCCATGAGCGTGGTCATGACTTCATTTTCTGTGGCCACTGTGGCTGGCGTGCCTTTGGCGCTCTTTTTGGTGGCGCATTTCAATTGGCACGCGCCCTTTTTGGCCATTGCTTGCATGGTCAGTTTGTTGGTGATTGTGGCGCTCAATACATTGCCAAGTCTCAAGGGGCATTTGCAAGTTCAATCGTCAAGCGATGCCGGCATGAGCCTGCTTGCCAACTTACGGTTGGTGTTGGTCGACCCCAATCACTTGAGGGCGTTTGCCATGTCGACCAGCATGGTTTTTGCAGGCTTTGCGGTGGTGCCCTACATCGCCCTGTATTTGCAAGCCAATGCGAGTTTTAAAATCGAAGAAATATCGTATGTGTATTTGTTTGGCGGAATCAGCACCCTGATTTCTGCGCGCTTCATTGGTCTGTGGTCAGACCGTGCTGGCAAGGCGCACGCATTTCGTCGTTTGGCCCTGCTCATGCCCCTGCCCTTGTTGGCCATGACCCTGTCTGCAGGTCTGCCCCAATGGGCCATTCTGGCCATCTCTTCGGTGTTGTTCGTGATCATGAGCAGTCGCATGATTCCTGGCATGGCACTCATCGGTGCCGCCGCCGATCCGCGCAGACGCGGCAGCTTCATGACCCTGAACTCATCGGTTCAATCACTCTCGATGGGTGTGGCTGCTTTTGTGGGGGGGCAAATATTGGGCACAGATGGCGCGGGCAACTTAACCCACTATTGGATGGCTGCGCTCATAGGCGGCGGGGCCAGTTTGCTGAGCTACGTGATGGCTTCGAAACTCAGGCTGCATGGGGCGGCTAACTCGTCATAAAGCCTTTTTCATTAGCCCCTTCAAGATGGGAATTTATCAGCTTTTCCTACCGAACGGTGGACTACTTGATGGTTTCAGAAGGTTAATGCACGCGGGCTTGCTTTTAGGGAACCCGAAGCGCATAGTGGATTCAACCCATCCCACCTACAAAACAGTGGGGTGGTTGTTTAACCGAGAGTACATCAGGAGGCTTTTTATGAATTTGACAATCAGTGGTCACCACCTCGAGGTCACGCCCGCGCTCAGAAGCTACGTCAC
>CALPYQ020000102.1 GCA_943327965.2 Singulisphaera sp. GP187 | reverse complement strand
TACTCTGTGGCCTTAGCAATTTCTACGGCCACAAATTCACATGAATAGCCGCAATACATGTCGTAGTTAATCAGACCTCTTTCATACAAAGAAGCCAACTCAACACCATCGCCAGTTTGCGGAATGAAGGTGGGCACTCTAAAGCCATCAACCTCGTGACGCACTGTGTCTTTGTAACCATCCCAATCAGAAACAACTAGAGGCAAAGATGCCGCCATGGCCTCGATGGGCGTTAAACCAAAAGTTTCTTGAATGTTGTCTGCCAAGGAGCAAAAAATATCTGCACCCGCCCAAGCCGTTGTTCTTTGAAGACTGTCACGGCCGTCCAAATAATGGTGGGTCACATCGGGTGCCAATTCTTTTGCAGCTTGCTTGAAGGCTTGTTCAATAGGCTCATTGGCAAACCAGCCAGCTTGAATGAGATGAATCTTTTTTGAACTGGTTCGCGCCACATTTTGCAAAGCGACCAACATGGGATGCGGATGTGCCTTGGCGTGAAAAGACAAACGTCCAACAAACAGCACCGCTACATCATTTTGTGACAATCCTAATTTTTCTCGAGCTGCTTTTTTTTTCGCATCAGAAAATTCATAGTCTTTGACATGAACACCCAGCGGAATAACCGGCAGTTGTGGCAACTCAAAGCGAGTTGCACCAAGCTTCCATTTGAGGTATTCAAACTGCTGATCCAATAACTGTTGCACGCTCTTGAGCACAGCCTGGGAGGTACAAATGACCGCATCCCAAGGTCGCAAGGGTGCCAATGGCAGTTGCGCCAGAGTGCTCATCACAGCGTGGGACGCTGTGGTGTGTGTAATGCCGCAAAGACTAAACTGCCGCTCCCCTACGCGGATGCGCTGAGAGGCCAAATCCGCCAAATTGGGCTGCGGCACATACAAGCAGCCACTCTTTTGAATGGCCCCCATGTTGCGGCTGCTCAATATTTCTAAAGGAACGCTAAGACCTGCTTTTTGAAATCCAACACGGGTTTCATCCTCGGCTTGCTTTGAAGGCAACGCAAGCCATGCAGAAGCCTTCAGATTGTGCTTTTGAGAGGCTTCAACATAGGCCCGTAAAAATCCCTGACCGGCCGCCTGCCGACCCATGAGCCTTGGGCCAGCCGTTGAGTAGCCGTCTCCCGAATAATAGACGGTCGCGGGAAACCAATCCCGCGAACTCATTTAATCTTGTTACCCACCTGTGCCAAGGAGTCAACATTGATGATCAACGGCTTAACCGGCAGTTTAAAGTCTGCGCCTAAACCAATGTCTTGCACAGACAATTTTCCCATGGCAGCCATCAGGCGATAAGCGCCAATGCGTGTGTCGTACATTGAGTTGACTTTGTTTGACAAAACGCCAAAGTACTCCACCTCAGCATCAAGCGCTGCCAATGCAGTTTCTTTACCCGCATCACGCAGTACTTTTCGGTCCGTCATCACATTGCGAGAAATATTGGCCGCGTTGGCCAACAACTGCAAGCGCTCTTTGCCGTTTTCCACTTGGTTCCATGCAATGCGCACAGACTCTTTAACTTTACTCAGTGCGCCATCTGCTCTGGAGCGCGCCTCTAAACTGTCAGTGACAGCGGCCAATTCACGCTTTTGAAACTCACCACCCATGTTGATGGCCCATGAAGCGCGCAAGTACAAAGCGGCCTCTTCCTTTTGATAGGTTTGCGAGGTGTTGTTGTTGCGGTTGACCGAGCCGACAACATCCACAGAGGGGCGGCGTGCCGACTGAGCCACCGTGATTTGGTGCTGCGCACGCTCCACTTGCAGCATGGCCGCTTTCAATCGCGGGTTGCTCTCTGAAGCCAAGCTTATCGCCGCAACTACTGTTGCGGGAATGGCCGCTTCGTAAATGTCCAAATCTTGAACCGTTGCCAAATCAGGGGCGTGACCGAAGGTTTGTTCATAACGGGCTACGGCTTCGCGTAACATTTGGTTGTAATACACAGCGCGTTCGCGAACAATTTGCAAACGGGTTTGCGCTTGCATCGCATCCACCTTCACGCCACCACCAGCCTCCAAACGCTTCATCTCTAGATCCAATTGCTTTGTCGTTGTTTCTTCGTTTTGTTTGGACAACTCAATTAGGGTCGTAGCTCTAGCGACGCTCAAATAGACCGTAATTGCTTCCAGCATGATGTCCTGAGTGGTACCTTCAGTATGATGTTTAGCTGCTAAGGCGTCCAAGTTGGCCATCTCAACTTGTGCAGTCAATCTACCGCCGTTGTACAAAGGCATCTGGGTGCTGATTGACATGCCGTAGCGGTTTTCGTTGCTAGACATCCAGTTAGCGCCTTGGCCCGACATAAATTGTGTACCAGGCGTTCCGGCAATTGTTTGGGTGGTTGCAAATGGCAATGAATTAATTTTTTCTCTACCGTTGTCATAGCTGAAATTGACTGTCGGTAAACGGCTAGCTTCAGCAGCTTGCGCACGCGTTTGCGCAGAACTGAGCGCATGACGGCTAGACAACAGCTGAGGATTGTTTTCCAGGGCGAAGGTGATCTCTGGAAGAATTGGATTTGCTTGGGCCGTCATCAAGGACAGGGTTGCCAGACAAATTGCTGAGATTGCAAAAATTTTCGATTTCATAATAGTTCCTGAAAAATTAAATCAAACTTCTTTGAAAGCTTCTGCTTTCAATCTAAAAATGGGACGCAGCAATGCCCAAAGCAAAGACTGCGTTTCGACCTTGATGTCCACCTCACCGTTCATACCCGGCGTGATGGACATGCCTTGCGACTGCTCACCAAAAAATGCCTGCTTGGTTTCTACAATCACACGGAAGTACTGCTCTTGGTTGCGGCCCTCATCGGTGTCTGCGGCAATGGCCTGAACCTTGCCCTCCAAAGCGCCGTATCTGTAAAAATCATAGGCAGAAATTTTGACCACCGCATCTTGGCCCAACTTCACGTAGCCGCGGTCTGCGGGCATCAACTTGGCCTCTAACACCAACTGATCTTTGGTTGGCACAATTTCCATGATGGGCTCGCCCGCCTTGACCACATTGCCCATGGCAACGTACTTCAAGTTCTTCACAAAACCATCAATGGGCGCGCGAACAATAGCGCGGCCTTCTTGATCGTCAGCTCGCGTTACTTGCTCACCCAAAGTGGCCACATTTCTTTCTAACTCGGCCAGCTCATCCGAGGCGCGCCTTCTGTACTTGCCCGACTCCTCTGCCTTGCGCGCAGACATCTCTTCCACTTGCGCTAGGGCGCCAGGGATCGATTGCTCGGCCGCCGCCACATCGCCCTTGAGTTTTTCAACATTGCCTTTGCGCTGGCTGTGCTCAATCTCGGAGACCAACCTGTCTGCAATCAATTTCTCAGAAATTGCCAACTCCTGCTGGGCCAACTTGAGTGATTGCTGCGAAGAGGTCAATCGTGCACGCAGCTCTCCCACTCGCTGTTTGGCCTGAATGAGCTGGCCATCGATTGCTGCAAGGGTGCTTCTGTGCTCGGACCTTCTGGCAAAAAACGTGTTGAGCTCAGCATTGGCCGAGGCCATGAGTTTTTTGTCAATCTTGCCAGGCAACACAAACTCAGAGCCGCTTGATTCGGCCTTCAAGCGCGCTTTGGTCAGGTTCAAGGAAGCCATGCGAGTTGAAAGCTCCATGCCGTTGACCCCCACGGTGGCAAGGTCCAGAACCACCAAAGGATCGCCCGCCTTTACTTTTTGGCCTTCTTTGACCACCAACTCTTTGACAATGCCGCCCTCCAAATGTTGAATGACTTTGACTTTGTCAATGGGAATGACTTTGGCTGGGGCCGTGACCACGCGGTCGATGCGTGCCACCAAAGTCCAAAGAATAATGAGCCCCAAAACAATCAAGGCGCGTTTGTCCCACAAGCGCCATTTGGGCTGGCCCACGCGCTCAACAACGCCGTCTAAGGTTTCAGTCTGGATTTGATCAGCCATGATTTGTTCCTTGCTGAGTCGAACCAGCCGATCCTTGAGGCGAGATGCCCAATTTAGGCAAGATGTCTTTGGCAGATCCTGCTGTCACCACACGCCCTTTGTCCATGACCACGATGCCTTTGGCCGCGTTCAAAACAGCAGGGCTGTGCGTCACCACCACAATCGTTTTGTGCTCGCTCATGGACTTGAGTGACTCCACCATCGAGCGCTCTGCCATGCTGTCCAAATCTGATGTAGGCTCGTCCAGCAACAAAATAGGCGCATCGTTGATCAAGGTTTGGGCAATGGCAATTCGCTTGCGCTGCCCGCCCGAGAATCGACTGCCGCCCTCGCCCACATCGGTGTCAAAGCCGTCGGGCAAATCGATGATGAAATCGTAGGCGCCTGCCAATTTTGCGGCCTGCAAAATTTGCTCATCGCTTGGGTCACTGGCACCCATGGCAATGTTTTGTTTGATGGTGCCACCAATTAACCTCGGCTGCTGAGGCAAGTAACCCACCCAATAGCTCAGTGTTTTTTGGCCTAGCTGTGCCATGTCAACACCGTCCACCAAGACTCTGCCTTCGGAGGGCGGGTACAGTCCTCGAAGAACTTTTAACAGCGTTGATTTACCGCTGCCGTTGTTGCCCAAAATGGCATAAATACCTTTGGGTCCAATGTGGCCCGAGATGCCGCTGAGTTGATCCGCCTCAGAACCTGGATATTTGAAGTGCAGACCTTCCATTTGCAAAGCACCCTTTGGGGCACTGAACGCAATGGGTGTGTCGATTCTGTCCAAGGATTGCTCAAACAACTGGTCAATGCGTTTGACTGAGGACACAAACTGGCCAATGGAGCGCCACTGCGACACCAATTGCGTCAGCGGCGAGACCAGTTTACCGACCAATATATTGGCTGCAATGAGTGCGCCCATTGACATGCTTTGGTTCAGAATGGCCAATGCACCCACTGAGGTCACAATGACGGTGGTCAATGCACTAAGGCCCTGGCCGTAGTCTCGGTATTTGTCATTCTCTGCGCTGCGCTCAAGGGACTCTTCTAACCAGTTGCCGTAGTGTGACTGCCATTGCGTGCGCTCTGCAGCAGTGGGCCCCATGTACTTCAAATGCATGCGGCTTGCAGACATGTCTGCCAACACCGCATCTCTGGCCATCAGCTTGCGCTTTTCTTGTTCACTGCCGCCACTGAGTGTTGCTTCTGATCGCAAAGACAAGATGAAAAAAGCCACCAAGATAACCAGCATCACAGGCACCAAAGGCCATGCAATGAATGCCAGCAAAATTAAGGTGACAAACATGAATGGAATGTCCACCAACAACAAGGCAATACCGCCTGCCGTGGTCGCCCGGATTAACTCAATGTCGCGGAACATGGTTTGCCAAAAAGCAGGCGGACGCGCTTCGAGCGCCAATGCAGGCAATCGGGTTAAGCGTTGATAGACCAACTTGGCAATCACCACTTCAATGCGAACGCCAATTCGCCTGAGCAAGACGCCTCGGCCTTCACGCAAGATTTGATCCAATGCCAACGCGAAGACCATGCCAATGATCAAAGCCACCAGCGTGACCAAGCCACCTTTTTGAATGACTCGGTCATAGACCTGCAAAGAAAACAAAGACGCAAACAAGGCAATGAAATTGATCGCCAAAGCGAGCCACATCACTTGCTTGTATGCACCTTCTAAGGGGCGCAAAATCTCTTGCAACCAGGGGGTTGCAAGGCTTTCGCGCACCCGCGCCACCCCGCCTTGAAAACGAGACAAGGCGGACGGTCGCGGGTCCATGCTTAACGTAGTTTCAGTCATAAATTATTCAGAATCATGGAGGCGTTACTGGGGGCAAGTTGGTCGCCACATAGATGCCTGAATTACCAAACTGATAGATCGAGTATGAACCACCCAAGTTGAATGTGGTGTCGACACCGGTGTCAACCCACTGTCCGCCTGTTAGGTTCAATATATCGCCGGAGTTACCGTTGATGACCAGCACTTTCTTGGTTGCGTAGGTGGCATTGTCGATGCCGGCGTTGGTTGCGCCAGCCAAAGCCATCACGTCAGCATCGCTTAAGGTCAGCGTGACGTTAACACCAGAAGCCAAGAAATCAAACGCTTCAAAATTGCTGCCCACAAAGGTAGACAAGGTGCTCATGTTGACGGTTGCTGATGTAGCAAACCACAACGTGTCAACACCTGCACCACCATTGATGGTTGAAGTGGTTTGGAAGCTGATTCGATCGTTGCCTGCGCCACCGTCAATGCTGTCGTTGCCAGCACCACCAGAAATGGTGTCATCACCCACGCCACCTACCAAGGTATCGGCGCCAGAAGCTCCGGTCAACGAATCGTTACCGGCACCTCCCTCCAAATCAGCGGCAGCAGAAGATGCATGAACACCTAAAGTGTCGTTACCGCTACCACCCATCAAACCTT
>CALPYQ020000101.1 GCA_943327965.2 Singulisphaera sp. GP187 | reverse complement strand
TGGTTGCCCAAAATTGCAGGTGGCGAAGCCATCGTGGTTTTGGCACAGCAAGAGCGCAAAGGACGCTACAACATCAGCAAGTGCGACTCACAAGCTCAGCAACAAGAGGGCCAGTGGCACATCACAGGCACCAAGAGCGTGGTGGTTGTGGGAGATCATGCCGATGCGTTTTTGGTGCCCGCCATGGCTGCCGGCAAACTGGCTTTGTTTTTGGTGGCCAAAGGCGCCAAGGGCGCAAGCACCGCTGGCTACGTTACCCAAGATGGCGCACGCGCAGCAGAGTTAACACTGAACCAAACGCCTGCCAGCTTGGTCACTTTGGATGGATTGACTGCCTTGAGCCACGCCACCGACATTGGCATTGCCAGTGTGTGCGCCGAAGCGGTGGGCGTGATGGACAAAACCTTGGCCATTACAGTGGACTACATGAACACGCGAAAGCAGTTCAACACCACCATTGCCACCTTCCAGGCCCTGCGTCACCGCGTGGCTGACATGAAGATGCAATTGGAATTGGGCCGTTCCATGAGCTACTACGCCAGTTTGAAACTGAACGCCCCGGCAGCCGAGCGCCATCAAGCCATGGCCCGCGCCAAGTACCAACTGGGCAATTCCATGCGCTTTGTGGGTCAGCAATCGGTCCAATTGCACGGTGGCATTGGCGTAACGGACGAGTACATCGTAAGCCACTACTTCAAGAAATTGACGCAGCTGGAAATGACCTTTGGCGACACCCTGCACCATCTGGGGGAAGTGTCCAACAGCATGCAAGAGACCGCCGGCGTATTTGCCTAAGCTTTTTGCCTGGCCTTGCATCATTCAAGCCCGCCCAGGGCTTGAACACAAACCGCCCTTGTGGCGGTTTTTTCTTGCCCCTGAAGCTAGGTCACAATAGAGCCCATTGAAGTCGAGATCAAGATAGAACAGGCATGAAGGTATTTCGTGGTTTTAACCATCCAGACAGAGCCGCTCAGTGCGCCTTGACGATTGGTAATTTTGACGGTGTCCACCGCGGCCACCAAGCCATGCTCGCGCTTTTGAAAAATGAAGCAGCGCATCGCGGCGTGCCCAGCTGCGTCATGACCTTCGAGCCGCACCCCCGTGACTTTTTTGCCAAGCTGCACAACAAACCTGAATTGGCACCCGCGCGCATTGCCACGCTCCGAGACAAACTGTTGGAACTTGAGCGCTGCGGCATTGACCAAGTGGTGGTGCTGCCGTTTGACGAACGCTTGGCCAGCCAAACCCCAGAGGACTTCATTCAGTCGGTCTTAGTCACGGGCTTGGGGGTGAAATACTTGTTGGTGGGCGACGATTTTCGCTTTGGCGCCAAGCGGGCTGGCGATTACGCCATGCTGGACACAGCGGGTCAAAAACTGGGCTTTGATGTGGCGCGCATGAACAGCTACGAAGTCCACGGACTGCGAGTTTCTAGCTCTGCCGTGCGTGATGCCTTGGGCCGAGGCGACATGGACGGCGTAACCAGGCTTTTAGGTCGTCCCTACAGCATCAGCGGCCATGTGGTGCATGGCCGTAAACTAGGACGCGGTTTAGGCGCATCCGAAGAAGGCGCAGGTGACGGTTTCAGAACGCTCAATTTGCGCTTCAGCCACTGGAAGCCCGCTGCCAGCGGCATCTTTACCGTCGAAGTGCATGGTTTGACACCCGAGCCCCTGCCGGGCGTAGCCAATTTGGGCATTCGCCCCTCACTAGACCCCAATGATGTGAATGGCGGCAGAGTCTTGCTTGAAACCCATTGCCTCAACTGGCCCAGCCAACTTGGGCTTGAAGGGGGCTACAGTAAAATCATCCGTGTTGACTTGTTGCACAAATTACACGACGAACTCAAGTACGACAGCTTGGATGCCCTGACCCTTGGCATTGCCAAGGACTGTGACGATGCGCGTGCTTTTTTCGCTGCAAGATCTGCCGCTCAGCAGGCCCCTACCCCATGACGCTTTGAACAATGTCCGAACAAAAAACAAATTACCGCGCCACCTTGAACATGCCCGACACCGCGTTTGCGATGCGCGGCGATTTGCCCAAGCGTGAGCCCGCCTGGGCCAAAGCTTGGAGCGACCAAGGTCTGTACAAAAAATTGCGTGCAGCTCGCACAGGCGCACCTTTGTTTGTCTTGCACGACGGCCCCCCCTACGCCAATGGCAAATTGCACATTGGTCACGCCTTGAACAAAGTCCTGAAAGACATGATCGTCAAGTCCAAGCAATTGGCGGGTTTTGATGCGCAATACATTCCTGGCTGGGACTGCCATGGCTTGCCCATCGAAAACGCCATTGAAAAATTGCATGGCCGCAAATTAAGCCGCGATGACATGCAGGCCAAGAGCCGCGCCTTTGCCACCGAACAAATTGACCAACAGCGCGAAGACTTCAAACGCTTGGGCGTGTTGGGCGATTGGGAGCGCCCCTATCGCACCATGGACTTTGCCAACGAAGCCGGCGAAATCCGCGCCTTCAAACGCGTCATTGAGCGTGGCTTTGTCTACCGCGGTTTGAAGCCTGTTTATTGGTGCTTCGATTGTGGCTCTTCTTTGGCCGAATTTGAAATTGAATACGCCGACAAAAAGAGCGACACCCTCGATGTGGCCTTTGAAGCTGCCGACAATGCGGCATTGGCCAAGGCCTTTGGTTTGCAAGAATTGCCTGGCCAAAGCCCATCCGCTTTTGCCGTCATTTGGACCACCACCGCTTGGACACTGCCTGCCAACCAAGCCCTCAACGTCAACCCCGAACTGGTTTACGCCCTGGTGAGTACCGACAAAGGTTTGTTGGTGCTGGCCGAGTCTTTGGTCGAAAAATGTCTAGAGCGCTACAAGTTGGAAGGTCATGTCGTGGCCACCACCACCGGCGACACACTGGGCGGTTTGAATTTCAAGCACCCCTTGTACGATGTGCATGAAGGCTACAAACGTTTTTCACCGGTGTATGTGGCCGAGTACGTGAGCGCGCAAGATGGCACTGGAATTGTTCACTCAGCGCCCGCCTACGGTGTGGACGACTTCAACTCATGTGTGGCCAATGGCATGGCCTATGACGACATCCTGAATCCTGTCCAAGGCAATGGCAGCTATGCCGATGACCTGCCCCTGTTTGGTGGCATGAACATTTGGAAAGCGTGTCCTCGCATCATTGAAGTTTTGGGCGAGAACCATCGCCTCCTGGCTACCTATGGCATCACGCACAGCTACCCGCATTGCTGGCGCCACAAAACACCTGTTATTTATCGCGCTGCTGCGCAATGGTTTGTGCGCATGGACGAAGGTCCTGGCGTGTTCACCAAAGACAAGGCCGCAAAAACACTGCGCCAATTGGCCCTCGATGCCATCGATCAAACCAACTTCTATCCCGAAAACGGCAAGACTCGATTGCGCGACATGATTGCCAACCGGCCTGATTGGTGCATTTCACGCCAACGCAGCTGGGGCGTGCCTGTGCCCTTTTTCTTGCACAAAGACTCTGGCGAGTTGCATCCCCGCACCATGGAAATTTTGGACCAAGCGGCCAACATTGTTGAACAAGGTGGCATTGAAGCTTGGAGTCGCGTTACTGTAGAAGAAATTTTGGGTGCAACCGATGCGCCCAACTACACCAAGAGCACCGACATTTTGGAAGTCTGGTTTGACTCAGGCTCCACCTTCCAACACGTTCTTCGCGGCAGTCACAAAGACGCCTACGATCGCAACCCCTTCCATGATGCAGGCCCCGAAGCCGACTTGTATTTGGAAGGTCACGATCAACACCGCGGTTGGTTCCACAGTTCTTTGTTGTTGGGCTGTGCGCTGTACGACCGCGCGCCCTACAAAGGTTTGCTAACGCACGGATTTGCCACGGACGGCCAAGGCCGAAAGATGAGCAAAAGCTTGGGCAATGTGGTGATTCCGCAAGAGATCAGCGACAAAATGGGCGCAGAAATTGTGCGCTTGTGGGTGGCCTCAACCGATTACTCGGGCGACCTCAACATTGACGACAAAATTTTGGCACGTGTGGTGGATGCCTACCGACGCATTCGCAACACCCTGCGTTTCTTGTTGGCCAACGTGAGCGACTTCGACCCAGCCAAAGATACTGTGGCCGATGCTGATCTGTTAGAGATTGACCGCTTTGCTTTAAGCCGTGCGGCCCAATTGCAAGCCGACATTTTGGCGCACTTCAAGGTGTACGAGTTCCACCCCGTGGTCTCTAAGTTGCAGGTGTATTGCTCAGAAGATTTGGGCGCGTTTTATTTGGACGTCTTGAAAGACCGCCTCTACACCAGCGCCCCCAAGTCTTTGGCCCGCCGCTCTGCACAAACGGTGCTTTATCGCATGACGCATGCCATGCTGCGCTTGATGGCGCCTTTCTTAAGCTTCACGGCAGAAGAAGCGTGGCAAAGCTTTGGCAGTTCAGAATCTATCTTCATGGAAACCTACAGCGACTTGGGAACACCCCATGAAGCGCTGCTGGCCAAGTGGGCGCGCATTCGCGAAATTCGCGATCAGGTGAACAAAGACATCGAAGCCTTGCGCGCCGATGGCAAAGTGGGCGCCTCTTTGCAGGCCGCAGTCACTTTGCAAGCGGGTCCTGAAGACCATGCCTTGTTGGCCAGTTTGGGCAATGACTTGAAGTTTGTCTTCATCACCTCTCAACTTAACTTGGAATCTGGCGACAGTTTGTTGGCCACCGTCAGCGTGAGCCAGGACACCAAGTGCGAGCGCTGCTGGCATTACGCACCCGATGTGGGAGTCAACCCAGCGCACCCCACCCTCTGCGGTCGTTGCGATAGCAATTTGCATGGCGAAGGCGAGAAGCGTTTGTTCGCTTAATTCGAATGGCCAAAAACAAAAGCGCTTTCAAGTCTGGGGCGGGTGTCTGGCTCTGGTTGGGCATTGCGCTCATTACGCTATTGCTTGACCAACTGACCAAAATTGCGGTGGTGGGCGCATTTCAATTGGGTGAAACATTGCCCATCACGTCCTATTTCAATTTGGTGCGTGTTCACAACCCTGGCGCAGCGTTTTCGTTCTTGGCCGATGCTGGGGGCTGGCAACGTTGGTTCTTCACGGGACTGGGCATTGTGGCGGCATGTGTCATGATTTATCTGCTTCGAATGCACACCGGCCAAACCTTGTTTTGCTTGGCCTTGTCCTTGTTGTTGGGTGGCGCGGTCGGCAATGTGATTGATCGCTTGCTCTACAGCCACGTGATTGACTTCTTGGATTTCTACTACGGCACGTGGCACTTCCCAGCCTTCAATGTGGCCGACAGCGCTATCTCGGTGGGCGCTGCGTTGCTCATCTTGGATGAGTTGCTGCGTGTGCGTCGAGGTCGATAAATACCAATTGGCATGACACACAAAAAAGGGCACCCGAAGGCGCCCTTTTTGTCACATGTTGAAATTACAAAGTCAGGATGGTGCAACCCGTTGTTTTGCGTGCTTCCAAAGCTTTGTGGGCTTCTTGAACTTGTGCCAATGGGAAGGTTTGGTCAATGTTGATTTTGACTTGACCGCTTTGCACCACCGCAAACAAATCGTCGGCCATGGCTTGCGTGCTTTCACGCGTGGTGATGTGGCTGAACAAAGTTTGACGCGTGACGTACAAAGAACCTTTGACACCCAGCACGCCTGGCGCAAAGGGAGGGACTGGGCCCGATGCGTTGCCAAATGTGGCCATCAAACCGAAGGGGCGCAAGCAATCGAGCGATTTTTCCCACGTATCTTTGCCGACGGAGTCGTAGACAACTTTCAAACCTTTACCGCCGGTTATTTCTTTCACACGGGCCAAGAAATCTTCTGAGCTGTAATTGATGCAATGTTCTGCGCCATTGGCCAGGGCCAATTGGCACTTGGCATCAGATCCGGCTGTGCCAATCATTCGGAAACCCAATGCCTTGCCCCATTGGCAAGCAATGAGGCCCACACCACCGGCCGCTGCATGGAACAACACGTGGTCACCCGCTTGCAGTCCTTCAGTTGGGCGTGTTTTCATCAGCAGGTATTGGGCTGTCAGGCCCTTCAGCATCATGGCTGCGCCTGTTTCAAAGGAAATGTCGTCAGGCAACTTGCAAACGCACTTGGCGGGCATGACACGCTCTTCGCAATAACTGCCTGGGGGCTGGCTGGCGTAGGCCGCACGATCGCCCACCTTGAGGTGCGTAACGCCCTCGCCCACAGCCTCCACAATGCCTGCGGCTTCCATGCCCAATTTGAGGGGCATGGGCAAAGCGTACAAACCACTGCGCTGGTAGACGTCAATGAAGTTCAAACCAATGGCTTTGTGGCGAATGCGAATTTCACCAGGGCCGGGTTGGCCCACTGTGACATCGACCAATTTGAGTTGTTCTGGACCACCGTGTTGGTCAATT